>NZ_BTPW01000040.1:0-17033 GCF_036246185.1 Lactiplantibacillus paraxiangfangensis | reverse complement strand
TTAAACAACCGGCTACGGCGGTCATTGAACTATCGCTGCCCAGCCGATCTAATGCCTGAACTAGCTTAGCAACTAGACCACTTCTAAGAATAGATTCTTAGTGTTGCACTTGATTTGACAATTGAGGTACTTTTTAAATTCCCTTTTGTATCAAATTCATTGCCAATGTACAATCCCGGCCGAGTACCAGCTTTATAGTTCCTATCGGTGCTAAGCACCAACAAATCCGGGAAATGTTCTGCTAGATAACTCTTGCCTGACATTGTGTCGCCCCAGATAAAGAAATTATGTGGGGTAATATCTGGCTTAATTGGTTCATTTTTAGGCATCGCCATCATTTTCTAATCAGTCCTTTCATCTTTGCTTGAAAATAGCTCCATCCGGGCTTGTAACCGTGTAGTTTTGCGTAAGCTTTAATCTCGGCATACGTTTTCAACTCTCCCGGTGACTTATCGGCCACGGCAGATTCAGCATTGTTTTCAGCTATCTTCTTGGCCAATGCCAATCGTTTGTTGGCTTCTACCTTTTTAAGCTTGACCGTTTCATCGGTCTCAATAATCTTCTCTTCACCTAATGCCGCACCACAGAATGGGCAATTATCGCCCTTGCGATAAAACGTTGCGAAACATTCCGGACAAACTGACACGGATTTAATCGGTTGGCCATTGCTTGACTTACTGTGCTTATCACGGCTGGCTAGCGTCCAATCCCGGTCAGTGGTCGGCAGTCCGAACCGCTCAACGTTGTTAACGTGATCAATGATTATTGCCCGTTTGCCTTCCCTTGGATTCATTGATCGCATGGCAAACTGCAGGTAAAGCGATAGCGATTGAGTTGGCCGCAGCATGATCACACAATCCACATTTGGCAAGTCCAAGCCTTCCGTAAATAATTCGGCATTGGTCACTACTTGAATCTTTCCAGCCCGATAATCTGCAACAATCCGCTTACGGGCAGCTTTATCAGTCTTGCCACTCACGGCCGCTGCAGTTATCCCAGCTTCGTTAAATGTATGAGCTAGTCGTTCTGCACTGGCCACGTTATAGGCATAAGCAATGGCTTGCTTGCCGGCTGCCAAATTCAAGTAATGCTTCACGGCATTCCCATAAATCTTCGGCTTCACAGCTTGCTCAATGCTAGCTTCATCAAATTCACCGTTGCGTTTCACCTTTAGTTGGCTGCTATCAATCTCTTCTGGAGCATAATAATCGACTGGTGCTAAAAATCCGTTAGCGATTAGCCAGCTTATCGGCTTACCCATGATCATGTCATCCGCAATCAGGTTCAATCCCTTGCCGTCCATCCGCCATGGTGTTGCCGTAAACAATAATTTAAGCGCGTCTGGGAAACTGTTAATTATGCGTTGGTAAGAGTTCGATAGTGCATGGTGGGCTTCGTCAATCATGATGATAGCCGGTGGTAACAGCTCGCTGACATGCCTAGTGATGGTTTGCACCATGCCGAGCTTACATAACCGCATGTCAACACCGTCATCAATAAACGTCTTACGGGCTTGCTCAAGGATTTCTCGGCGATGAACGATGAATAATACTGGATTGCCTTTAGCGGTCGCCCTGCGTGCTATATCAGCCATAATCACTGTTTTACCAGTTCGTGGTGGGGACTGAACTACGATTGAATGGTGGCCATGAATCGCTGAGCCATATACTGCGTCCACCGATTCTTGCTGGTAGCTCCGCAGTTTAAATGTCACTTAATCGTCGCCTTTCGATTAGTCTCCAGATGTGCACCGGCCACTTGCCCGCCATCTTTCAACAGCCTATAAATTGCATTAGTGTCAGGCTTCGACACACTGGTAACTTTCACGTATTCGGCCGGTAATTTACTTTCATCGTCAATCACCGTTGACGCCCGATAATTGCGAACCGACACAATATGTTGGTCAGTGGTCATTTTTTTAATTTCAGCTTGATCCAACACGTCAGTCACATAGCTGTTCAACCGCTTATTCAGGTTTTCAAGTCGCTTCTTTTCTTCCTGCATCGCTTTAATTCGCTTTTTCATAAATTCAATGTCGGCAGTATTGTCGTCCATCCAGCTTGCGATGTTGTCAACTTTTACTTCCATTGAATCTTTAAGAGAATCCAATGTGTCAACCAGTGTTTCTGGTTCTAAATCTTCACGATTGGATAGCTGCTGATAATTTGTCGCCATTTCATATAATTTCATTTCTGGTCACCCCACTTAATTACCATTTCGGCATTAACCATTCGCTCGCCATCGTGGCCACAACTTTTATAGAGTTTGTCAAGAGTGGCGTAACTCTTCGAAAGAGCTTCCCCAGTCTCTAAGTGAGTCTGCTGACACGTGTAGTCCATATTTTCAGTAATCATATATATTAAGCCCCGCATATCATATACTTGGCCTAATTCGTATTCAGTAACTGGATATAATTCTTCTCGTTTATCAATAATTTTCATTGCTCGTCACCCCCGATTACACCTAGTTCAATTAATTCATCCTTAGTTGGCTTGTCGTCATCGTCTGGTGGTTCTAGCCACTGATCATAATTTTCAATCATGGTTTGCTGGCCATTCACTTCCGGACAGTCGTGAACCGTCGACCTTTGGAAAGTTAAAACCTTCATCATCGGTGTTAAGCTGATCGATAATTGACAACCATAAAGTCGAATGCCGAACGACTTTCTGAAAGAACTCATCGCCATCCGTATAGCTTTCAATCAGTGACGTTTTGTGACAATTCAACCAGTAACGATTTCGGTTCTTATAGATGAAAAACAAAATGTTATGCAGATAGTCTTTATCCATATCTTGAACACGGGTAATAGTGCCGTCACCAGTCATCCAATCCGCGTTATTTAAAATCTTTTCGGTATATCGAAATTTCATATTTACTCACGCACCTTTTCTTTAACGCCAATCTCATCTAAAACAGCTTCCGGGCTTAATACACCCATCAGCCAAGCTAAAAATTCCATTGAATCTTCATAGAAGTATTTGTAACCGAGACACTCACAGTAAGTGTCACCGGGCTTAATGATTTTTTTGTTGAATGTTCGCATCATCCTTCACCTCTCGTTTTCCGAGTTCAGCAATCTTAGCTAACTTTTCACCATATGGTTGCCGTTTCAGAACACTGAGTAAATCATTGAATTCTTCATCCGTGAACTGGAAATTTTCATAAGCCAATTCACCTTTTGAAACCGTATCATCAACAAAGTAACTTCTACCGGCGCTGCCATTCTGATACTTACAATAGGCGACCACGTCATTATCAAGATCGTTTGAATCAATCCCGATAATGACATTCCATTTTTTATCATTCTTCATCATTGAGTTATTCATGATCTGCACCTCGTAAGTGGTTCATGGCATCCTGCCGGGCTAGTTTTCGATACTCTTGCCATTTTTTGAAGCGATAAGTGGCCAAGCTTACGTATCCAGCCGGCGTCCGCATTAATTTACTTTTCCAGTACTTCGCTTTAGTTTTATAGTTATTCATGGCCTAACCATCCCTTCAGTTGTTGCCAAAATGTCAATTGTGGCTTACGATATACCCGTAATTTAATTTGATTATCTTTTAACCTGGTACCTGTGACTGGTTGCACCCGGTCATAGGTATTTTTTAATTTAGTCATCTTTGACCTCCTGTTTGATAGTATTCAAGTCAAATGTGAAGTCCTTGTTGTATTCATCAATTTCAGATTGGGTAAACTTCATGGCTTTATTTTTGTGGCGAGTTGTCTTGTTCATGTCGGTCATTAAGTACCAAGTATCTCCTAAAAAATTTGTCCAGATTGGAAATACATACTTTTTCTCAGATTTACGCTCATCAATCGGTGTCATAGCTAACTCGGCTGCCAACATATAAAGTTTGTGGCTAAAGGGCAATGATTCCAATGAACTGCCGCCGGTTCGCATGTCAAACTGTTCCGTTCTAGATATGTCAATCGTTCCCTTGCCTTTATAGGCTACTTGAGTAAAGAAAGCGGTTTGTTCAATTCGAACTTGATACTTGCTACTCAGTGCCTCAACTTTTCGCTTAAATTCACTGTATTTCATTGTTTAGTCCTCCTCGTAAGAAACGGCTGGTAGGATAAAGTGCCACTTACCATCATCACTGTCTTCTGGGAAACGAACATCAATGCCATTGCCATCAAGTTCATCTAAGAACCAATCGCGGTACTTCTTTGTTTCTGGCTTAATGATTTCAGACGTATAGTTTGAAAACTTAATTACCGAAATCAATTCTGATTCATCATCCATTTTTTTCTGCAATAAGCTGTAATGATCACGAAACCGTAGGGCTGCTGGTATTTCGTCTTCGTTATACATAACTAATCTCTCCTTTAAATTCCAAACCAATTTTTAATTTCACGTCGCTTAAACCACAAAGCAGTCAACATACAACCTATAAGTGCACCTTCAATCATTGTTAGCCACCTCTTTTGATAACCCAGCCAGTCCATACTTCGATGCAAGCTCGTCATCAAATAGAAAGTTGTATCGCTTTTTAATTTGTTCGGGTGCGTCTATGCCAACTATGCTCAACTCTCCATCTTTGGCAATTGCGTAATAGCTAGCACCATAAAGATTGTTGAAGACAAACTTACCTGGCACTTTTATTCTGAATTTCAATTTATTAACCTCTTTCCGTTACCACGGCAATTCTTCCCAGTGACGGTCTAAGAACTCGGCCATTACACTAGCTTTAAAACGCCATGCGCTGCCTCTGCCTTTATGGACTAACTGGCCTTTTTGTTCCATCGCACCCATCTCACGGCTATATCGTGGGTTCTCAAGAATGTATTTTTTTAGCCAATCAGTGGATTTATTTCCACACCAGCTTCGAAGCATGTCCATCGTCCATGTTCGGCCAGTAAGTGATTCTCCTTCATAACCATGCGTATCAACTGGAACGATTTTCATGTTGTCGTCAAGTTCAATCTGAATAGCTTTAGTTGGTAGCATTACGATTTGACTCATATTCAGTCACCGTCCTTCTCATCAATGATTTCAATATTCTTAGCAGCATATTCAATAAATCGTTCAACCAGTCGTCCCATGGGAATTCCGGTTTCGTTTTTAATCTCACGAACGATATCGAGTACACTATCGTTCACAAAAACTGGTTTAACTCCTCCAGAACGACCATTGTCTGTCTGGCGCTTTAAAACTAGTTTTTCAGACATTACTTTTCATCTCCTTCGGTTGGCCGAATTTTAAAAGTTTCGATGATGCTGAGAACCAAAACGTTGGCTGCTGGCGAATGTTTAGCACCAGATAACACTTGCGTCATATACATTTTTCCAACGCCACACGTGGTGGCCAAACTTGTAATACTGATGTTGTGATCATCAATGTACTTTCGAATTAATTCACGTCCTGCTAATGTTGTTGGCATTAAATACACTTCCTTTCTAATAAGGTATAATTTAATTAATTCAACTAATCGAGGTAATGCAAAATCAACGAAATAGTCCACTGGATTCTGAATCAAATATCAACTCAATGGATTGCAATTATTACTGCTGTAGCTGGATTTATAGTTTGGAAAAATGATCATGCCAAATTAATTGTGGAACCAGATAAAGTATCAAAATCTGTAGCTGGAATACTTTTGGATGACGGACGTTCAATCATTAACCGAGAACATAGTATGCAGCACATTGCTATGTGGATGATTAATCCATCGGCAAACGACATAAGTTATTTTGACTTGCGAGTAGTATTAGACACTGGTGAAGCTGATTACTACACACCAATTAAATTTAGTCATTCGAATAACCTAAAAGGTGCAAATGCTGAAGCATTGATTCCTATTGAAGATGGTGCAATATCCAATGGATTAATCGCCGTGTCACTTCCCAAAGCCAACTATGGAACCGTACCAGCACATGGTTTCGTGCAACTTGATTTGGTCTTCCATGCTGATCAGCCAAGTAAAAATGAGATGATTGTAATGAAGCTCGCACAGTCTCACAATCTTTGGAGCCACATTCGGCACTCCCGCCGGGCACCAAAATGGCTACGTCCGAAGATGGGGTATCCATTTTCTGAGACAAAAGAAGTTGCTGCGTCTTTTCAGGTGAAAGCAGTTGAAAAATTGGAGAATCCAGAGTAGCTTTATTGCGGTATTTTTCTGCATCGCCATACGATGCAAACATTTCAGGATAACCTAGAATAAAGTATTCTTTTACTTGTTTTCCTATAACCCACACCTTCTTTAACATCCAGCACATTCAACGATTAGCAACCCATATTTTTCAGGGAATTTAATATCGTGATGCGTATACTTACCAACGACTGAGAACTCTTGGTAAGCCCCTGCCGTCACATATTGAATTCCTTTTCTTTTGGACAATTCTTGAATCAAATCCTCTGTAGAAAATTCAGCAATCTTCATATTCGTTTCACCTCCTCTGTTTATGTATGTAAGCCAATTAGATAACTAATACAAAAAGTTTTAATTCTTATTGATTATTTTACGCAAATGTTTTAATATTAAGGCATAGTTAAATATGCCTATTTAAAGCCATTACTAGACTTCAAAACGTTGGGGAACGCCATTTGATTAGTCAAGTTGATGCTCTTTAATATTGCGTGTTTGGTTATTCAATTAGCTTACGAAAGTAATATTAAACTATTTGCATAATTTTATCAAGCTATTTTACGCAAATGTTTTAATATTCTTTTGGGAAACAAGAGGAATGCTGTAATGACACTGTTTGAGCGCATTAAGTTTCTTGCAAAAAAACAAGGTAAATCTGTTAATGATGTAGAAAATGACCTCGGATATTCTAAAAACACTTTATATCGTTTAAAGAAAACTAATCCAAGTGCCAAAAAGTTAGAAGAAATTGCCGACTATTTTCAAGTGTCTACAGATTATCTTTTAGGACGTGAAGTAAAGTCTCCTGATTGGGCTACTGAATCAGATAAAATCGACCTGGACAAGTGGCTGCAGTCAAATGTTCCTATGGGATTTCAAGGTATGGATATGGACGATGATACCAAAATCAAGGTTCGTGCTTTCCTTGAAGGTGTGTTCTGGGAGGATAAACAAAAACATCAGGATGATAATAAAAAGTAGGTGTTGTTGATGAGTAGTTACAAATTGTATCTACAAGTTCATCAATTAGCCGATAGATTAGGAACATCCGATCCTTTCACGATTGCGGAAAACTTAGGTTATCATTTTGAATACGCAGATTTGGGATGTCTCAAAGGATTATGCACTACTGCCAGCAGTGGTGACGTTTATATTGGCTTGTCAGATGAATTGAAAGAATCACCAGAGAAATATACAGTTATGTCACATGAATTAAAGCATGGCTTAGATCATACTTCATGCACTGCCCTTTATACTATTGGTAATAATTGGGAAGGTAAAATCGAACGCGAAGCTAACTTATTTGCTTGCAGTCAACTTACGGCCCTCTTTAAAGAACAGTATGGTGAACGTCCACAAAACTTTAAAGATATGCAGGTTGCTTACGGTTTACCAGACGAATTTATGGATTTAATGATCAATTAAAAAAACGACCCACTGCCGGTAACAGTGAGTCGCAAAAACCAATGATATTGATTTACAAATATAATTATATCATTGGAGGAGTTTTAATTGAATATTCGAAAGGTAATGACAGTCGGTACCGTCTTACTATTGAGTATCACCCTGGGGGCTTGTGGTAATAACAGTAGTTCAAGACATAGTTCTTCATCATCAAAATCAGAAAAAGTTCCTGGGCCACTTACTAAGGTTGGAACCTACACCAAAGATAGTAAGTCTGGAAAGATTACCTTAATGTCGATTAAGAAATATCAGAATAAAAAAATTAAAACAAAGGGGGCAACCTATTATTTTAAAGACGCTAAATTGTTAAAAATCGAAACCACTGCTAAGGATCAACGTGCTGACGATGCTAGCAATTTTGGCAAGTCCCTATCAGACACTTATTATGAATATCAGCTTGAATATTCTCTTAAAAACAATAGTAAAAGTACGGTGTCCTCAAATGGGGCAGAGTTAATTACACCACAGGGAAATCAAGTATCTTCAAATAAAGGATCAATCGATGGACTCGTAGGCGAAACAATTCAGTCAGGCGCAAAGAAATCGGCAATTTTACAGGCAATTGCTAAAAAAGACGACATTAAGAATTTATCAAAATATAAACTAGTTTCGGCAGAATTGTATAAGAATGGCGGTAATTATACCGTCACAGATAAACCGACAACTTTAAATTTCAACAAATAAAAAAGCGATATCCCCCACCGACCAAAGTATGGGATATCGCAAACCTGAACTATATACTAAACGGGACTAGTACGCCCTTTTTAGCTCCTTTAGTATATCATATTGGAGGAAAATATTATGGCATCAATTATGAAACGTGGTAAGTCGTGGCAAATCAGATCAAGTTATATCGATGCTCACGGTAAACGTAAATTTAAATCTAAGGCTGGTTTCAAAACTAAAAAAGAAGCTCAGTTGTATATTACCGAATTAGAAAAAGAAAAGTCGGTTGACCTATCACTTACTGACACCACTTTTAAAGGCTATTTCGATGAATGGGCAGCTACCTATCGCCTACCTAATATCGTCAAAAGCACTGCTCGCTGGTACAGTGTGACCAGTAATGAAATTGAAAAGCACTTTGGTTTAACTGATATTCGAGATATTACCCGTCGTGATTACCAAACCTTCATCAACAAATACGGCAAACACAAGGCCAAGGGATCCGTAAAAAAGCTTCATTCACTCATCCGAGCTTGTGTTCAAAACGCTGCCTATGAAGACGTTATTCCTAAAGATTTCACCAAGGGTATTATCTTGACTTACAATAAATCTCGGACTCGCAAGGTCGATTATTTGAACATGGATGAACTGCATAAGTTAGTGACCTACTTATTAAATGATTTAACCCCACGTTATACGTCCCGCTACATGATTTTAACCGCTCTTTATACTGGTGCCCGTCTTGGCGAAATTATGGCCCTTACCTGGGATGATATTAACTTTAATTTTAAGACCATTACAATTAATAAAGCTTGGGCTTATGAAAACGGCGGCGGTTTTAAACCGACTAAGAACGAGAGCTCTAATCGTGTCATTCGTGTAAATAATGAGTTCCTTAAGATTATCAAGGAATTGAAGGTTAATAATTCTAAGATGGTGTTCATGAATCATATTGGTACCATCCCATCCTCTAGTGCCGTTAATAAGACCCTTAGGAAGGCACTGAAGGATTTAGATATTAACAGAGAAGGATTTCACTTTCATAGTCTTCGTCACTCCCACGTTGCGTTTTTGTTAGCAAACAATGTCGATTTATACGTTATTTCCAAGCGCCTTGGTCATTCCGAAATGGGAACCACTTCAAATATTTATGCATATTTAATCGAAGAATATAAGGCGCGTTATGACGATCACATCGACGATAGTCTAGAAAATCTGACTCTAACTTCCACAAAAAAAAGAAAAATAAATTAGCGTGCACATGATGTGCACAACATCGTCTGAACCCCAGTGGTATCAGCACGTTCCATGCCCACACGTGACATATATGGGTGTATTAGTCACCGTTCAGAAATTAAGGAATCCCGCTAAATCAACGTTTAGCGGGATTCCTTTTGTACTAGAAAGACATAGTCGGTGAAATAATTTGTAACCATTTTGACCACGGGCCCATTTTTGACCACTTTTTTAAATATTCATTTGAGTGGATATCGTCATAAATTGTTTTCTAACAAACCAAGTTATTTGGTAGTAAAAGTCTCCCTCCCAATCAAAGATTATGCCAATGCATAACTTATTTATTTCAGTGAATGCCGAATTATTACCGGATTGGTCACCACTATTTTGATTACCGTCCCCATCGCCATCAGCAAACAGCTGTAAGTTCAGTTTTAGTAACTTTTTCATGTTATAAATCCTCCTACCCACGTATTTCTGATAAATCAGGCCGCAAAAAAAGCACCCCATGCATTGCCATACAGCCCCACACATTGTGCTAATCATTCCCGCAGCATCTTTATTAGACCCACGCATGCTATTAAGTTTGAGTAGTTTAGAGACTTGCTGAGGTCAAATAAAAAGCCATCAGTAATGTAATTGCCGACAGCTCTACTTAAGATTACTTGGCCGATTGTAAACTCGATCAATATCCTTTAGTTCAATTTGTATTGTTTCCCAGTCTTGTGGTCCATCACCAACATCCGCCAAAAAATGTGTCTCGTCAAAGACTTCAACAATTCCGGCAGTTCGACCGTCTTTTAAAATGACATCATCAAACTCTTTAATGTCCATCTCTTGCCTCCTCGATATAAGCAGTGGTCATACGTGTTGAACCATGATCATCAATCCATCCGACCAACATATTAGTAGCACGATTATCCTTATCATAAACAATAATGTTTTGCTGGTAAAGTTTGCCTTGCTTATTACTGCCTTTAGCAATAGCGGGATACTTTGATGCTGAATCCATAATAATATTTTGCAATTTTTGATAATTATCGGCATTAATTCCTAATTTCGATACAATCAAACTGCCTTTAGACCATCCTTTTTTACTTATAGAATTAAATAGATATTTCGTAAACTTAGCAATTGGCAAATCCAAATTATCTAGATTTGGTAATGCTAGTTCTGGATGATTTTTAAGCCTATTCTGTCGCAAATAATCCAAATGTAAATTGCACCAGTCTTTAGTCCTATTATACTTCATCTCTTGAATCTTATCGAAGTCTGGCATGTGTTTCTTGTCAATAAATTCAGACATCGCATCATACAATTCTTTGTCCGGACGAAAGTGAGCAACATTGTAATTTAATGCTGTAATGTTGTTCTCACCGTATTTATCAACGAGAGCCTGCTTTCAATCACGATAAGTCGCATTTGCCTTAAGCTTAATAGTCCCGTCCCGCCACTAATCGGATTGTTAGCAGTGCGCTTCAGCTTGTACGGACTGCTCGGCAAGTATATGACGGCTATCGTCCGGCAATTTGGGTGAAACGGCGGGAAGGTTAATCCCATCACGGCTCGTTCAACGTCCATCACTTTGCCATCAATGTCCCGGCAAAACTTAGATGTTCGCATGTCTAATACGGCTACTAGTTTGTACTACTTAACACCGCGTTGCTTCCAACTGTCGAGGTTGGTCTTATTATGGAAGTAGTTCGCTTCCGTGCGAATCAACGTCTTAGCTCGTGTCCATCCCCACACCGAATTCATCCGCCAACGCTTTAGCCATGTCACATTCACGCATACCGCTCATTTGTTGCGCTGTAAACAGTTCATTAACGCGTTCGGCAAGCTTGTCGGTGTTATGCCAAATTCTTTGTGAAAAGTTGCGCCCATACCACGGCGTATCGAGCGATGCCTTAACATATTTAACGGATAGCTCTTTAAATCCATTAACTGCTGGATCAGGTTGCATATTAACTGTGGTAATCTCTTTGCCAGTCTTTGAATCCGTAATAACATACTTTCATGGCTTTCTGCTTATCGTAAAGTTTAACAACTAAGCCGTCCTTACCTTTATGGATGTCTTGCACTAGCGACCAATCAATCTGATTACTCGGCTTTAAGTAGATATCAGCAACGTGTTTTTTGACTGGGTTATCATCCGTATCAAGGAATACGATACCGTCTGTGTCCTGCACCAGCTCTTCATGTACCTTGTAATCAAGTACGTCGCCCAAGTTAGCAAATGCCTGCTTGGCGTATTCATTGGCAATGTCCTCGGCGGTCACGAGCAGATCAGTACGTCGCTGTCGCTTCAACTCGGCAAGCTGCGTTTTTATGCTAGCATTCGCCAGCATTTGCGTGTGCAGTATTCCAATCAGCTCCATACGCTTGCTGGTACGCCCAAGTTGCATTAAATCGCTGCAAATAAAAGAGGCAGAACAACTTCTGCTTTTCAGTCAGCTCGTTGTTTGCCTCTAATTCATCTACTATTTTAGGTGCAACCTTGGGTGCATCCTTTTTTTGGTTGCACTTTTTGGGATGCAGTTGCATCCTTTTTCCAATGGTCACGGGTGCGCCATGACTTAAGCGTTCCAACCGGTACGTCGTACTTAGCAGAGATGTCTTTGTATTTCATCCCAGCTGAGTAGTCCTTGCCGGCCTGTTCTCGTTTATCCATTACATATCACCACACCTCCGACAATTCTTTGTCACATAATCATTTCGCTTTCCCCCAAAAAATAAAGAACACTTTGAAAAGTGCTCTTTGATTCTTTATATACTAGTAATATAAATCACATTACTTTCGAATTGTACTTCATACAAAAAATCCTTTTTTTCAGAATAATAAATATATCCGCCGATACCCTTTTTCCCCTTCTCAATTGAGTCATCTTCCATATAGTCACTCATATGTTCAGACATAAATTCTTGATCTGAGCTGGGATTTACCCATTTAGGTAAAGTAACAGTCACTTGATAAATCACATTATTATTTTTAAATACCATAAATTCAGTACTCGTTTCAAAAGGAGAATCATCTTTTTGATCATAGGTAATAAAAGTATCATCTTCACGAATTTTTTTCATATCCGTTGGATTAATAACCGAATGCACTGCATTCTTCTTTAAAGAATGTGTTTTATTAAAAAATAAATCTAATAAGGTCATTGTTATATCTTCCGCTGCAAATATAACAAATCTCGCTTCCACCGATGTAATTGGCTGAGCCCTAACGGCCGATCCGTGCGAAACTGAAGTTAGATTTCTTAGCTTGCCTATCTCCGTAACTAAATCAGTTAGTTTACTAAAGACTGTCTGAAATTGTTCTTTCACTGATAATTCTGAGCTAAGAGAGGATAAAGCGCCTTTAATTAAGCTATTTAATCCTAAATATCTATCTTTATCAATTTCTTTATCATTCAATGATTTATATATCCACTTGCAAGTAGACTCAATCATACTACGTGCATAATTGACAGAATCACCATAGCGTTTTTCATTATAACTATCATTCATTTCAGAAAAACGCTCATCAATTGCTGCAACTCCAAAACTATCAATCTCGGGTCTCAAAACCTCACTGGGATGCCTCATGTTATCACCACATTCTTAATTAGATTAACCTAACTATACAAAAACTCCCACCACAAAGCGAGAGCTAGTTTGAAGTGTTATTGCTAGAGAAGCATGGTACTAGATTCGTTTAAAGCCCCAATCGTTTGAATTTATCAAGTGCCTTGTGCCTGATTTTATCATTTTTGTATTGGATTCTCTGTTGATTCTTTACCGCCTTGCCCATTCCACAGTCAACATGCTCCTCAAATCCACGGAATGACCAATCATAGTCTTGTGCAACACGTTTATAATCTTCAAAAACGCGATTCGTCCAATCATCCCTCCGTATTTGACTACAGAATAAAGGGCACCCCCATATGAAGGTGTCCCATCCTAGTCGGCTTACCCTACCCCGGTTACCAACCATCTCATTCTATGGATTGAGCTGGCCTTGAACCGAGCTTCTCCGGACTGATCCGGTGTTTTTCCTTAAACTACCAATCCCCGCGTCACTCTGATTTCAGGACGACTTTATCATCTCAACCAAGGACCCGATGAATTTAAGCTTCGGTTACTCACTAGCTCGATCTCGTGTACAAGAATCTTACCCCTGCTTTCACCTTCCATACACCTTGGACAATATCGCCGACGGGCTTCGAACCCGTATCACATTGTGGCTTACCAATTAGATCACAGCGACACCCATATGTCTGTAATTAATCGGAATGGCTCTAACCCCCCACTCATTTACGCTATCAATATACCATCTATAACAAGCATTGTCTGGACACAAATTCGATTTCAATTATTACTCAATGAGTGTACAACTTTTTCAATATCCTTTAGCTCGATATAGATCGTATACCAATCACTGGGACCACTTCCAATATCGGCCTCAAACTGATTTTTATCAAACACTTCCACAATAACAGCAGATTGACCATCTTTTAAAATCACGTCATCGTATTGTTTAATCTTCATATTAGCCTCCGTTATACACACCATTGTTATTCACACGGTTTCAGCATGCCCATGCTTATAGGTTTTTCCTCTGTCAATCAATTTTCCCCTAAGACACCTATCCTTGCAATACGGCTAAACAACCTTTATTGTTGAATTCCGCTTCACAGCATGTTACAAAATAACGCTCTGTTTCTCAGCATATTCATCAACCTACATCGCTGTTTTCCTTTAGCGGTTCCGTGACAGCCTTAACCAGTAGTTTCTGCAACCTTGATATTGGCTATCGGCATGGAATAATTGAAACGACAACGGGTCCTCACTTTCGTCGTCATCTTTATCATCCCTTCAATATTATTGAAATTCCAACACTTCATCGCCTCATCAAGCATTCTTCCTTATATTTACAGAGGCCATTGTCAAGAAACTAACCATCCTAATTATGTCAACTAATCACTTTATGTACTCCCAAATAGTGCTAAAATTATAATGTTAAAATTATTGAACTGTTAAAAGAGGAGTTTTTTTTCGATGAGAAAAATGGGGAAGATATTTTTAGTAGTCGCCATCTGTTTTTTGGCAATGTTTACGGTAAGTACAACTGCATCCGCTAAAAGGGTCGGGTATTCATATAGTCGCCTTCCAAAAGGAATGTTAGGAAAATGGTATACCTATACTAATTTTGGCTATGGGAAAAAGAAAATTCACAAAATGCATTTAACTAATAAGAATCTGCGTAAATATAAGAAACACAAGGTTTACAATGAAAAAAAAGCACTGAAGACCAGTAAATATTGGACAGCCACACAAATTGGTAAATACCACGGCTATCGTTGGATTCATACGTATGGTTGGCAACAATCAGCAGGTGATGGTGACTATTATAACTTACATAAATTCGGCAAACATAAGGTGCTTACAGCAGCTGGTGGTGCACGGATATGGGTAAGTGCCCATTATTATCGCAGCAAATCTGTCGCCAAGAAGATGGGCACCAAGCATTACCGCAAATTCATTTATTATCCTGATTTATGGTAATTGTAAGAATTTTCATTTGAATATTAAAAAGACCAGTTTTTAACTGGCCTTTTTTAGTACGATTCATACTACCAATGTGTTTGTCTGTCCTACAAAGTTGGCCGCAAAACGATCTCATTGATATCAACATTATCCGGCTGCTCAATGGCGAAAAGAACGGAAGCCGCAATATCTTCAGGACGCAGTTTCGGAACGCGTTCTAAAATTGCGTTTCTTTGATCTTCAAAAAAGCCCGTCTTCACAAACGCCGGAGACACCATCATCGTTCTAATATGCGCTTTTGCTTCTTCTGCACGCACCCCGTCCACAATTGCCCGGACGCTAAACTTTGTACTGGCGTAAACCGTATTATTTTGACCTATTTGATGACCCGCCGTCGAATCGGTCGCAATAATTTGACCGCCTTGCTGTTTTTCCATCACCGGAATGACAGCCGCTAGCCCGTACAAAACGCCCTTAACGTTGATGTCGATCATCTTTTCCCACTCATCAACTCTAACTTCATTCATCGGTGCAAAGCTCATCACGCCCGCATTTAAGTCTAAAACATCAATTCGGCCATACTGTGCTAACGCAAAATCAATTAAAGCTTGAACCTCAGTCTTGTTACTAACATCGGTTACCTTATAAATTGCCTGACCACCCGCCTGCTGAATTGTTTCAGCAGTAGCTTGTAAATCTGCTTCTTTACGCGCGGCCAAAACAACTTGATGACCGTGACTGGCTGCAAGTAATGCCGTTGCCTTACCGATGCCACTAGTTGCACCAGTAATAATGATTGTTTTTACTTGTTGCAAAGCATTCGCCTCATTTATTTTATTTCTGGAAAGTAACGCCGTGCATAGTCATTCATATCATCCAAATATGAATCAATGTTTTTGGACGTTACAGGGCCAATTGTATTCGTTGCCACTTCTTTTAGCCAGCCATAGTAACTGTCAGCATCCTTGTTCTTACGAATCATCTTTTGCATATTCTCACGCGCATAATTACTAAACTCATTATCGATCTGTTGCCGAATCGGCCGAATGTATTTGACCGCACTTCTGGGCCCCTTCCCATTCAGTAACTTATCAGCTTCAACACTGTACGTTAAATATTCTTGAACCCGTTCGACTAATTCTTCCCTAGTGTACTCAAAATTAATAAAATCTAAAAATGCATTCATGTATTCATACCTCCAAACCCTAACTATACAGAAATCCGCGTTGTTAAGCGAGGGCTAGTTTAATACTTACAACATTTGAAGCCCCAGCTGCGGCCATCATCCAGCCTATATTTAGTTTCCATCCGTCGCTAATTTTCATGACTACCGGCAACTATCTATTGTATTTCTCAGAGGCTAAAGCTATGCTTAAATAAGTTTCAACTAAAAAAGTATTACGGGGAGCATTTTTTATGAATAAACAAACGGGGTTCAAAGTATTGGTCTTAGCCGCAGTCCTTACCACGGGTGTAGCGACCGTACCTACTAACGCCAGCGCAGCAAAATGGCACAAAGGCACACCTAAAGTCATCCGTGGCACCTATCAAGGCAAACGGACTTCAGCCGCTGAAGGCTTTGGCTACGTCTACAAAGTAACTAGCAAATCCTTCATTCAACAATACTCAAACATGTCACAAGAGAAGAGCACTAAAATTAAGTACAAAAAGCTTAAGGGTCACACCTACCGCCTAGTCGGTCATACACAGAAACGCGGGATGGTTCTTGGAGGTAAATTTGACTCCGTCGTTTACCAAAAAGGCCATAAACTTGCTTTAGATAGCTACAAATCTTACAAGAAACATGGCTATAAGTATTTAAAACGCCAACTCAAAAAGAATCCCGCTAAACTAACTAAAAAGATCAAGGGTAACGGTCGGATCGTTAAAGACTAAAACCCGAAAGTCATTGTCAGGATGCTATAGTCCCCTTAAGGTTGACAGATGAAAAACAATAATTCATCTATCAATGCTTAAGGGGATTTTATTATGCCTAGAACTAGATTTACACCTGAAGAAAAGTTAGCAATTATCATAGGTTTATC
>NZ_BTPW01000039.1:0-17851 GCF_036246185.1 Lactiplantibacillus paraxiangfangensis | reverse complement strand
TGGTCGCGTTTTTACACACGAATTCGGATTGAATTTACAATTCAGAACAAAAAAAGGAAACCAATTCGAAAATGAATTGGTTTCCTCATAAAGTTCCTCATCAACAGCCGTTGACAAAGAGCCATTTATATTCTAACAAAAAAAGCGCCACTAACAAGAGAGACTCCTCCCCGTTAATAGCGCAACGTGGCAACGAATTCCCTGGTTATCTTTCGTTGCTCATTGTAACAAATTAAATTTTAATCAGCATCGACTTGCATTCCCAAATCATGCTTGATTTTAGTGGTCGAAATGCCTTCAGTACGCGGTAAGTAGACTACTTCACAATAATCCTTTAGGAAGTCGAACTTACCTTCCCAGTCATCACCCATCACAAAGGTATCGATATCGTGGTCTTGCACATCCTTGATTTTTTGATCCCAGCCTTGTTCTGGAATCACTTCGTCAACGTAACGGATAGCTTCTAAAATGTACTTACGATCTTCAAACGACGTGTAAGCTTTTTTGCCTTTAATGGCATTAAATTCATCCGTAGAAACACAAACTGTTAAGTGGTCACCCAATGCTTTGGCCCGCTTTAATAAGCGAATATGACCCTTGTGTAATAAATCAAATGTTCCGTAAGTGATTACTTTTTTCATAATATCTCCTAGACGTGACTATCGTTAATTTAATACCATTCATAGTACCATATATTCGCTCAAGGTCAATTAGGATTTTAATTTTTTACCTTTTCATAAGGACATTGAACAATATTTAAATCCTTATCGCACCGCATTATTTTTCACTAATAGTTGTTAAACGCTCTAACTTCTGAAACGTCCAATCCGCCTCACTGCCCCCCATGACCAGTGTCAATTTCATGCTATAATGGATATGATTCTGTCCAGCATTATTAACTAACTTTTGGCATAAAGTAGGAGGATTTTCGTATGAAACGTGTAATTACGTATGGTACCTTTGATTTATTACATTATGGCCACATTGAATTGTTGAAACGTGCTAAGGCCCTTGGCGATTATCTAATTGTCGCCCTCTCCACCGACGAGTTTAACTGGGAAAGCAAGCAAAAGAAGGCTTACTTCTCCTACGAAAAACGCAAAGCATTATTGGAAGCAATTCGCTACGTCGACTTAGTGATTCCTGAAAACTCTTGGGATCAAAAAGTGAACGATATCAATTTCTACCAAATTGACAAATTCGTCATGGGAGACGACTGGAAAGGTAAATTCGATTTCGTTGGCGAACAGACCAACGCCGAAGTCATTTACCTGCCGCGGACACCTGAAATTTCTACGACCAAAATTAAGCACGACTTAAATTTCCAAAATAAATAGAATTGTTGTGAGGATCTAGTTCAATGTCACTTAAGCAAATTATTAGTCAGGTCTACCGCCGGCTATTCAACCTGATTGCAACCGTTGCTCCGGTAAAAAAACACCTCGTTTTATTCGAAGCATTTAACGGAAAGTTACCCACTGATAACCCGTTATCAATCTATGAAGCGTTACAAAAAGCCCATCCCGATTGGCGGCTCGTTTGGGGCGTTAAACACCGTTTCATCGAACAAGCCCGCCAGGATTTCCCGCAAATCACCTTCGTCTCACGGTTTTCCGCTAAATGGCTGACAATTGCCCCCGTGGCAAACTTCTGGGTCTTTAACGCCCGGATGCCGTACTGGTTAAAAAAGAATCGCGGGACCATCTACATTCAGACGTGGCACGGCACCCCGTTGAAACGTTTGGGGATCGACATTGCAAACGTGACGATGCCGGGAATCGATACGGAAAAGTATCGCCATAATTTCTCTAGTGAGAGCCGGCGCTGGGACTACCTAATTAGTCCTAATCAATTTTCACAAGATATTTTTAAGCGAGCGTTCAACTTTCAACACCAGTTTTTAGATTACGGCTACCCGCGTAACGACCGCCTCGTAAAGCACGCTCATGATGCTGACACCATTCGCAAGATCAAACAGCGAATCGTCGGTCATCAGGACGGGCGCGTGATTTTATACGCCCCAACCTGGCGTGACGACTTCTTCATTCGAAAGGGAATGTACAAGATGGACCTGCCCTTCCGTTTGAGTGAATTGACTAAACAATTGGGACCCGACGACGTGCTTATCATCCGGCCCCACTACTTGGTTGCTGAGTCGATCGACATTACTGGCTTTGAAGACCAGGTCCGACTCTGCGTGAACGAGGAAATTGATGATCTCTACTTGATCAGTGACCTGTTAATCACGGACTACTCATCCGTCATGTTCGACTTTGCCATCTTGGATCGGCCGATGTTATTTTATCCGTATGACCTAACGCACTATCAAGATGATATCCGTGGGTTTTACTTCGACTACCAAGAAGTTCCTGGCCCAATCGTCACCACGGAACCAGAATTTTTAACGGCGATTCAACGTTTCCTAGCCGACGGGACTTACCCCGAATACGCGGCTAAAATGCACGCCTTCCAAAAGAAGTTTACGTCGTGGGAAAAAGGGACCGCCAGCGACCGGGTCGTTCAGTTAATGACCGATCACGCATCAACTAACCACTAAACTAAAAAGCAACCTTAGTCATCTGGACAGATCCAGTTGACTAAGGTTGCTTTGTTTATTTAACGGACTTTGTTACACCAGGCCCCTTGAGCGTCGTCGTTGGGTGCCAAATATGCGACGGGTGCTGAACCACACTCGTCAACGAGTGTCCCGAAACGTTGACTAACATTAAGAACACCACTGCAATCCCAACCACCGTCGTCAGAATGCGGTTGCCCCACGACATAGTTTCCGAAATGACACTGCCATAGAAATCCTTGTGGACCTCCCTAGCAACGTGCTGATCTTCAGCATTGGCTTGCTGCCGTTCAGCTACGACTTGTTTTTCATACGCTTCAATGTCGAAAGCCTTTTGCTTTTTCTTAGCTTCGTTTTGATACTTCTTCTTATCTTTTTTCGAGAGTGCTTTGAACCACTTGATAAACTTCCGGTATTCGCCGACAACTTCATCGGTTGCCCCGATTTGTTTCAAATCACCGTACTGGATCCAAGCGACCCGGTCACACATCATTTCAATTTGTTTCAAAGAATGGCTGACGAAGATGATTGTCTTGCCGGCTTCTTTAAATTGTTGAATCTTTTCCACACACTTTTGATAGAAGGTATCATCACCAACGGATAACGCTTCGTCAATAATTAAAATATCCGGATTGATATGGACCGCAATTGCGAACCCTAACCGTGACTTCATCCCGGAAGAATAACTTTTGACCGGCTGATAAACGAAGTCGCCAATATCAGCAAAGGCGATAATGTCGTCTAACATCGAGTCAATCTCATGATTGGTCATCCCCATCATCAGCGCCTTGAGCCGGATGTTTTCCATCCCGGTCAATTGGCCCCGTAATCCTGAATTGATGGCAACGATCGAAGTATCCCCGCGCACGTCAACCACACCGGTTGTTTGTGGAATCACCCCGGAAATAATGTTAGACAAAGTGGATTTACCAGAACCATTAACCCCAATTAGCCCCAGCGTCTCGCCGGGTTCCACTTCAAGTGAAATTCCCTTTAACGCCCAGAATTCTGGGATTGGCCGGTTAGAAATCGAGAAGAACGCTTTTAATTGATCAGAGCGAGTTTTGAATAAATCAAACTCCTTGGTCACATTTTGAACCTTAATTTTATAATCAGCTGTCATTTTGATACTTCCTATATATTCTGCGATTTATATACTAATACTCGAGCATAACTAACTGCTATATGGTACTAGAGAAGTCAAAAAGCGTCAAGCAGGACCGTACAAGCTTAAGTCAAAATTAAGTCTGGTTTCATTTGTGATTTATCACACAATTAAACAGACTTATTCGTTTGTTTGCCGGGCAAACGTTCGCATTATCACGACTAATGAAATATACTTAAGTTAGCAAGTTAATTGTTAGGCATGCATTGGAGTGGATGAGCGTATGAAAATAATCGAACATCAAGCAAACGGTATTAACTATTACACATTAGTGAACAATCACCACATGAGTGTCACGGTGATGGACTGGGGCGCCACGGTCACGGCCATCAAGACACACGATAAAGACGGCAATTATGCAAACGTTGTCTTAGGGTTTGATGAAGGCGAAGACTACATTACTTACCAGTCATTTTTTGGCGCCACCATCGCCCGGGTTGCCGGTGTGATCAAGAATGCCAAGTGGCGTAACTATGAATTGACCCAGAATTCCGGGGAAAACCATTTGAATGGCGGCAATATGCCCCAAATTGCGTTTGAACCCTGGTTTTTGGAACGGAAGCTCCAGACTAGTGAACAAGTTGGCCTCGTCATGCAATACATTACCCTCGATGGCGAAAACGGCTATCCCGGGACGATGACCATCACCGCCGACTTTATTTTGGACAATAATGGTAAGTTTACGATTAGCTACACGGGTAAAAGTGATAAGGAAACCCTCTTTAACCCGACCAACCACACCTACTTCAACTTAAGCGGTAACGCCGAAAGCTTAATTAACCACGATATTCTTAAAATCAATGCCGATGAATACGCTGCGCTCAATAAACACAACATTCCAACAGGTAAACTTCCGTGGGTCACGGATAGTCCGTTTGATTTCCGGGAACCAACTGAAATCGGTCCCCAGATTGCCAAAATCAAAGGTGGCCTGCGCCACGGTTTCGTCTTAAATAAGACGCCGTACCCCCAAGTCGAACTATTTGACCGGGTCAGTGGTCGTAAAGTCACGCTCCGTACGAACGCGCCCGCAATCGTGGCCTCCAGTGCCACCAACTACCGTGACGACCGTTACCGGCTCAATGGCGGTAAACCAATGCGCTCACAACTAGGGCTTTCATTACAACCCCAAGTTTTACCCGACGCGATTCACCACCGTGAATTTGGGAGCATCATCATTGAACCGAACGTTCCAATCACTTACCAGACCGCCTATCAATTTTCAAATATCTACGACGTTTAACGGTCTAAAACAAACCAGTAAGCCCCGCACGGCCATGAACTGTGTGGGGCTTACTGGTTTTGTTTATCTACTACTGTTTTTCTGACTGGTCAGCTGACTCAGTTTTTTCCTGGTCTGGCGTAGATTCAGTGACCGCTTGCTCCTCAAAATCAATCCGCTGTAACCGACCACGCCGGCGCGCAAAGAATAACATGCAAAGTCCTGAAAAAGCTAGCGCAATCAGGAACAGGATAATCATTTCAGGCACCGCCGTATCCCCAATCATCAACACTTCCCGCAAGCCATTAACCGCGTACGTCATGGGTAACCACGGATGGATAGTTTGGAAGAAGCCGTTCGATAATTCAATCGGGTAAGTCCCACCCGAACCACCGAGTTGTAAAACGAGTAAGATCATGCTGAAAAACGAGCCAACTTTTCCTAAAACGAGGTTTAACCAGTACACGATACTCATAAAGGCTAGCGCGATACACAAAACCATACCAAACGTCGCCCAAACGTAGATTGGAGCTAACCCGTCAATCACCATCAAAAAAGTCACAATCAGCAAACTCTCAAAGAGCGCAAAGCCATCGAGGACGGACGCCTTGCTTAGCCACCAACCAGCACCAGTGCGCGGATAACGGCGCGGCGTATACGTGTCAAACATCATGTTAAAGGCTAACGCACCAACGAATAGCGAGACCGACATCATGTACGGCGCCATCCCGGTCCCGTTATTTTTAGCGCGGTCCCGTTCAGTGTGACTCGTGGTAGTCGGCTTAGCGACCTGGTCATAGGTCAGTTTAGTTGGATCAACCTTGGCCCGTTTCCCCGCCTGCGTTAACTTTGTGGCCAACGTTTGATTCCCTGTCGTCACTTTGTCCAAGCCGGTCCCTAACTGTTGTGACCCGTTCGCTAACTGCTGACTGTCACGATTTAACTGAGTTGTACCGTCAGTCAGTTGGCCGGCGCCATTGATCAACTGACTTCCCTTATCATTTAAGGTTTGCAGGCCACTTGTAACCTGCTGCGAGCCATTCGCAAGTTGAGCGACCCCACTTGTCAAACTAGGCACTTTACCGTTTAACGTAGCAATTCCCGAACTCAAACTAGCCGCCCCATCGTTCAACTGACCACCGGAAGCATCAAGCGCCTGCGTACCGGCCGTTAACTGCGTCCCTTTTGTCGTTAGTTGGGCCGTGCCATTCGCAAGCGTACCAGCCCCGTCACGCAACTGGGCGATGCCACTCGCAAGTGCCGGGGTTGAACTTTGTAACGTGGTGAGGCCGGTATTTAAGGCGGCCATTCCGCTAGCCGCTGCTTGCAGCTTAGTCGTCAAGGTCTGCGCACCCGTGGTCATCCCTGCAAGCCCAGTTGCTAACTGCTGTTGTCCATTCCCCATCGCCGTTAGCGTTTGCTTAATGGCGGCCAGTTGTTGGTTTACGGCACTCGTTGGACTGTCCTGGACACGTGCTAACGCGGTCGTCAATTGGGCCGTCGCGTCGCTGAGCGCCTTAGTTGAGGTTTCCGGACTAGCACTCACGGCTGCCACCATGGCGTTTTTTTGCGTCGTAGTTAATTTTTGGGTATCCGCGGCCGCACTCACCTTTGCTTGTAACGCGGCCTGCGCGTTCTTTTGGTCACTTTGCAACGTGGTTAAAGCCGTCTGCAACTGATCACTCGCCGCTTTAACTTGGATCAATTGCTCCGAGCTACTATCCCCCTGAGTCACGGTCGTCGCTAGTTTATCTAACCGGTCAGCCAACGTGGCCCGTTGGGAACTAGCCCCCGCCAGCCCTTTTGAAGCCGTTGCCAAGCTGGTCGCCAAGTCACCACTACTCCCGCCTAAGGCTCGTAAACCAGTCGTCAAATCCGCACTGGCCGACGCTAACTGCGCACTACCACTTTGAAGCGTGCCGGTCTTTTCATTCAAGGTGCTCATTCCCGCTTGGAGCCTTTGCGCCCCTTGATTAACACTGGCAACGCCGCCAACGTACGCCTGTGTCCCGCGATTCAACGTTTGGACGCCCGTCGTATAAGTTTGAATACCACTCGCCAAACGTTGCCCACCGTCATTTAAACTTTGCACCCCATTAGCTAACTGTTGGCTGCTACTAAGTAAGGTATCCAGTCCGGTCGTCACCTGCTGGCTACCACTCCTAGCCTGCGCCACTCCCGTCATATATTGATCCAAGCCCTGACTAAGCGTCTGCGCGCCATTACTTAAGGTCAAGGTACTCTTGGCCAAGGTATTTAACCCCGTTGTGAGTTTTTGATTGGCTTGCTCAGCTTGCCGGCTCCCCTGGGCAAGTTTCTGATTATTTTTGCCAGCCGTCCGCATCCCCATTCCGAGTTGCTTCAAACTGTTAAACAACGTCTTCGCATACGTTTTAGTAATTTGTTCCGAAACGCTGGCGGCCGCACTTTGAGCCGCTGACGCCGTCATTTTCGATGCCGTAAAGTTATGCCCCGCACTCGTTTCGTAGTGTAAGACCATCTTCTGAGGGCGTTTTGCCATTAAAGTCGTGGCATTGTGTGAAAAATTCTTCGGGATGGTAACAACCATGTAGTATTTGCCATCCCGCAAGCCACGTTTGGCGACCGCCGTTGACTTGACTACCTTGAAATCCATGCCGTTAGACCGCTTTAAATTGTCCGTTAATTGGTGACCAACGTTTAGATGCTGTCCCTGCGACGTGACGGCCTGATCATGATTGACCACCGCGACTGGCAAATTCTGGAGCTTACCGTACGGGTCCCACATTGATTTTAGAAAGGTCACCGCGTAAATGGACGGAATAAAACCAATTACGATAATGACCATTAGCATCAACTTGTGCTTAAATAGGTACTGCCATTCCGCCTTAAACATGTTCACTTTAGCCCCCACTCAAAGCCTTGCAATCAATCGTTCTAACTCATGCCCATTGTTGTCTCAAAAAAATCACCATTGTCAGCGGTCGCCGTTAAGGCTGTGCAATGTTTTTACTAGAAATAGTTTGGTTTTCACTAACCTTCTCTCATCAGTTAATTTAACCACAGTCAAACTGAAACACTGACCCATTTCATCCAATTCACTTAAAATTTTTCAGTTTTTCGCCCCAACGAAAAGAAACTAACTAAAAAAATGGTTCTAGTTGACGGCTGGGGCATCCCCATTCGTTCACTAGAACCATTTTATTTTGACCTAAAAGCCGTTGTTAATTTGTTTTTCCTAAGACCAGTTTTTCAATGGTCGCAAGCACTCCGGCGTGTTCATTATCTAGCGCCGTTACGTGCTGGGCCACCGCCTGCACTTCTGCTGGCGCATTGACCATGGCATAACTGTGCGTCGCGTATTGAAGCAACGGTACGTCATTAGCACCGTCACCAAACGCCATCACTTCGTCAGCGTTTAACCCCCAGCGTTGGGCCAAAAATTGAATTGCCGGCAATTTACCCACGTGTTGTCCGACAAGATCGACCACGCCGTACCCGCTGTCATGTGCGCGCAGTTGCCCATAGAAATACGTATTGAGTTGTTCAACTAACGTTGCGGCCGCGTCTGGCGTTGTCGACACACTGATTTTCTTAATACGATCGTCTACCGTGTCCAGATTATCGACTAACTGTAAATTATCATAAAATTGACGCGCCATTGCCACTAACTTTGCGGGCGCACCCTTTTCCGTATAGGAACCATGACTACCCACTAAAATCAGATAAGCGTGCTTGAACAAGTCTTTGAACCGATCGACAGTCACAAAATGACGCTGCTGCTCAGCGGTTAAACTGCCATCAAAGATTTGCTGACCTTGCGCATAGATCGACGCACCGTTTTCCGCCACCATGACGAGATTGTCCGCCAACACATCCGCAAACAGCTGTTGCAAATGCGCATACTGATTACCTGAAGACAGTACCAGCGGAATATTTAATTGTTTTAATCCGGCAAGGACCCGTTTGAAGCGCGCCTGGTCGAAGCTTTGGTCGGCACGCAGTAAGGTGCCATTGAGATCGGTCGCAATTAACTTAATGGACACGAAAAGTTCCCCCTTATTATTACATTATCACGGGACCTTCCCGCGATAGATAGTCTTTATTATACTCGTTTTCACGTGGTGACAAAAAGCGGCGCCTGCCAAAATTGAAAAGTGCGCCTTAGAAACGATTAGGTTTCCAAGGCGCACTTTTCAAAACACTTAAAATTTAAGCTTATTCAACCGTTACACTCTTGGCAAGGTTCCGTGGCTTATCCACGTCCAATCCCTTGGTAAGACTCGTGTAGTAGGCAAGTAATTGACCAGGCACAACACTGAGTAGTGCCGTCAACCGTTCGTCTACAGCTGGTAACACGATCGTATCGCCATCTTTAGCCAAGCCTTCACTCACGATCGTAATCGTCTTGGCACCCCGAGCAGCAACTTCTTGTAAGTTTGACCGCGTCAACGATGCAGTGTTGGCTTGCGTAATGATCCCAATGACTGGGGTGTCCTTTTCGATTAATGCAATCGTCCCATGCTTTAATTCACCGGAAGCAAATCCTTCCGCCTGAACGTATGAAATTTCCTTCAACTTCAACGCCGTTTCCAATGAAACTGCGTAGTCTAAGCCCCGACCAATGTAGAACGCGTTTGGCGTATGCAACAAATCGGCCTTAGCAATGGCTTCGAATGACTTCTTTTCGTCAACTAACCCTTGCATCCCATTAGCAACCAATGCCAACTGCTTCTTAACATCAAAGTTTTGCGCTGCTGGTTGGTTGTCGGCGTCACCTAACGCTTTGGCCAAAATAGCTTCCAAAGCAATCTGCGCCGTGTAAGCCTTCGTTGAGGCTACCGCGATTTCAGGACCCGCATGTAGTAACAACGTGTAGGTTGCTTCACGTGACAACGTTGAGTTAGGCACGTTGGTAATCGTCAAACTTGGGAATTTCTGTTCGTTAACGTTCAGTAAGACTTCCCGACTGTCGGCAGTTTCACCAGACTGGGTCAAGAAAATGAAGAACGGATGATCTGACAACAATGGTTGGTTGTAGGCAAATTCAGATGAAACGTGAACTTCAGTTGGCACGTTAGCTAAGGATTCGAATAACTTCGCACCCACTAAACCAGCGTGATAACTCGTTCCGGCTGCCACGATGTATAACCGGTCGGCGGCTTTAATGGCATCCAAGAGTTCCTGGTTAATGATTGGTTGGCCATCGTCATTCAAGTAAACTTGCGACAACTTACGCATCACGTTTGGTTGTTCATCAATTTCCTTCAACATATAGAAGGGATAAGTCCCTTTATCTGCTTGAGCGGCATCAATGTCAACGTGGAACGTGTCCCGTTCAACGGATTGACCCTGTTGATTGGTAATCTTGATTTCGTCTGGCTTAACCACAACGATTTCCCCATCGTGTAATTCCATGTAATCCTTCGTTTGGTCAAGCATGGCTAAGCTGTCTGAGCAGACAACGTTGAAGCCCTTGCCAACCCCAATTAGCAATGGGCTCTTATTTTTAGCCACGTACAACGTATCAGGATCTTCCTTATCCATCAACAAGAATCCGTATGATGAACGGCCTAACAAGCCTAATGTCTTGCGGAAGGCATCCAGCGTGGATAAGTTTTCCTTGGTGACGAAGCGGTCAACCAATTGCACGATAACTTCGGTATCCGTTTGAGACTTGAAAGTAACGTCACTTAAGTACTGACTCTTCAAATCTTGGAAGTTTTCGATCACACCGTTATGAACCAAGTAGAAACGGCCATCCGCAGAAACCTGGGGATGCGCGTTTGCAACACTTGGTGCACCATGCGTTGCCCACCGGGTGTGACCAATACCAGTTGAACCGTGTACGTTGGCCCCGACTTCTTTGCGCAAGTCGTCAATCCGGCCCTTTTCCTTAACTAAGTAATCATGGCCATCCTGGTCATTAACATAAATACCAGCTGAATCGTAACCACGATATTCTAGTTTTTCCAAACCATTCAATAAAATTGATACTGCGCTGTCTTTACCGGTAACTCCAACAATTCCACACATAAAATAATCTTCCTTTACTGTTTTGAATTGTTTCTAGCTGCGTGGGTAAAATATCTGTCATCAGTCTCACAACTGGTTTTTGTAATTACCCTGTAGAGTGCAGTCCCTGACGTCACCCGTCGATTGTCGATAAACGTCATCCTCGTCAACTTTAAAACCTAAAGTCCTGGCGCTATTCCAATTGAACCAATTAAAAATTGGTCTAGTCTATCCTCCCATTGGTATATTTCCTAGAAACAAGTTAACTTTAACTTTGTAAGGGATAATTGTCAACAATAATTTGCATTGGTATACACGTTAGTTCATCCATATACCAATTAAATTACTTATATTTCAAGGATGGTCCCCCCTTCAACAATTTTTTGATATTTATTCACCTACCATAAGCGGTTTAAACAGGCACTAGCAATCCAAAAGCTTGCCATTTCACATTTAAGTTCTTACATATAAACGTAAAAATATAATCCTCTTTATTTTTAAAAAGCGAATGTTATCAATTAATATGAAGTCCATTAATGAATTTAAACTAATGGTTATCATTAATATTGACATTGAAACAACACTTATATATGATTATGTTGATAAGATATGTGAACGTAATCACACGTGTTCACACTCCTTCTGATAGAAAGGCGGTTTTACCCCATACTTTAACGATGACCTGTAGTTAGATGCCCACCCAACAAGCGAGGTGTATTGACATGCAACGACAAATTGATCAGACCTACTGGACTGCAGCTCGGCACGTCTTCCGAATCTTGGTAGCGACGTTCGCCTTTGCTAGCGGAATCAGCTTAATGCCAGCCACCGTACTTGCCACTGACAGTTCTGAACAGCCGGCAACGGAGCAAGTACAGCCATCAACTGAACGACCGACCATTCCAAGTGGCGGTACGGTCTACGAGGACCACCCCAACTTGCAAAATGTTTTAGGCGTTGCGTCGCAATTTCACATCTTTGCACGATCGGCAGAACTTGAAACGCATACTGCGGGTAACTTGGCCGTCCAAAAACTAACGGGTCACGTTGACTTTGGGACAACTAATAAGCTTGAGTTGTTGGACCGCGACATTACCTATTTGCAAACCATCGACAAGATCGCTAAAAGTTCGTTTATTTCCGCAGGGCCAATTCGATGTAATAAAGTGATTTTCGGGGAAAACATCACCATCGATACGAGTAACCCTCAAGGTCCTCTAATCAATGGTGTCATTATTGACCACTTAGTTACGGACGAGGTTTATCAAGATCAACCTGGCCAAGTCTACCTTGATTTTGACGCCGAATTTGCGACCTTATCACAGCTAAACCTCACGCTCAGCCAAACCTCCCCGCAGGCCCAGTTTAGTAACGCCAACTTCACGGACGAAAACAACCGGGTCATTGACGTGTCAAAACTGGGATCCGTAAATGGTCAAATCGTGATTAACTTGGTACCAGAAGTGCTTAGCTTATCACGGCCACTGATTATCAAAGGCTTATCAGATACCCCCAACGGCCCCACCGTCATCTTCAACGTTGACACCGGCGCTGCGGACTACGTCGTGAATAGTCCCATCAAGATTAGCTACCAAGATGGCACGGAGCGAAATAATAAGGACGCTGACGACTTTGGTGACAACCACTTGCTTTGGAATTTCCACAACGGTCAGCAAGCCGTGACGGGTACTCTGACCGTCAACGCCACTTCGCAGGGAAGTGTCTTACTCCCACACGGAAATTTAGTCGCTAATCAAAACATGGACGGTAACCTAATCGCCAACAACGTTTTGATTCAAGCTGAAAGCCACCGGTGGGACCTTCAAGATAATTCAGGCGATGAGCAAGAACCAGAAGAGGAAGACGAAGAAGAAGAAGAAACGATTACTGAACCAGATCCTGAGGAAGAGGACGAAGAGACCATTACCGAACCGGATCCCGAGGATAAGGACAAAGAAACCGTCACTGAACCCGAACCTGAGAAAGAGGACAAAGAAACTGTTACTGAACCAGATCCCGAAAAAGAAGACTTAGTGACGCCAGAAACACCTGCTCCGGAAAAAGAAACAACTAAAGAACCAAACGAATCAACCGCAGAAAAAGAAAAGGTTGTGACCAAAACTGAATCAAAAACAGCGGATAAAAGCCTAGATGCGCCAGCTAAGCGATCCCAAAATACAACGACAATCAAGGCATCGGATCAACCAGCTACCTTGACGCCGGTTAGCGACGACCCAGCAGTCGAACAGCTTGACACCGCTTTGACGCAAGCACTAGCTCAGCCGACTAACCGTAACAGTGCGAGTCCAGCCTTAAAGACCCTCGACCGTCACATCCAACAAGCGCAAGCCGCCAATGACCCGGTTCGTGCGACCCAGCTTGCCACCGTCCGGTCACGGGGCTTAGCAGCGGCTAACTTGCAGCGGTTACCACAGACCGATGAACGAGATTCAATCGTGCTGACAATCATCGGGCTCTGCCTGACCCTCATTGCTCTGGGGATTGGCTGGTACCGTCATCGACGAACACACGCGAACTAACATTTAAAAGTTGCCGCTGATGATGATTTTTCGATTTTATACTCCGAGTCCCGCATCACATGTCATTATGTGTCAACCAGAATCCATTAAATATAAAAATTGCCGCCCAACAGAATTCTGTCAGGCGGCAATTTTTATATTTGACGGATTCAGACTAAGTAACTAGTCGACCCCAACTTCGGTTTTAACCACGTCAACGATGCGGTCAACGTAAGCACCAACCAATTCTTCGGTCTTGGCTTCTGCCATGACCCGGAGTAAGTCTTGGGTCCCTGAAGGGCGTACTAAGACGCGACCTTCACCGGCCATTTCCGTTTCAACTTCTTTGATGATGCTTTGAATCTTTTCGTTGTTCAAAGCAGCTTTCTTATCTTGAACCTTAACGTTAACTAATTTTTGTGGATAAGTGGTTACTTCTCCAGCTAATTCGGATAACTTCTTACCCGTTTCTTTCATCACGTGTAAGAGTTGAATCCCCGTTAACATTCCGTCACCAGTCGTGTTGAAATCAAGGAAGACCACGTGACCAGATTGTTCGCCACCAAGGTTAAAGCCGTCTTTCAACATTTCTTCAACCACGTAACGGTCCCCAACTTGAGTCTTTTCACTGTGTAAACCGGCAGTTTCTAAGGCTTTGTATAAACCGATGTTACTCATAACGGTCGTTACAACGGTATCCTTCTTCAACTTGCCGCGTTCGCTGAGGAACTTCCCACAGATATACATGATCTTATCGCCATCGATAATGTTTCCTAATTCATCAACTGCGATACACCGGTCACCGTCACCGTCAAAAGCTAACCCAACTTGGGCGCCCTTTTCAACAACGAACTTAGATAAAGCTTCGGGATGGGTTGAACCCACGCCCTTGTTGATGTTTAAGCCGTCTGGTGAAGTTGCCATCGTTTCAAAGTCCACGTTTAAGTCGGCAAAAATCCGTGAAACTAAGTTACTTGTTGAGCCATTCGCACCGTCAACGGCCAAATGAATGCCACTCAAGTCGTCTGGAATGGTTTGTTCCAAGAATTGGGAATACTTCAAGTTACCTTCTGGGAAGTCGGCAACCGTCCCTAACCCTTCGGCAGCTGGCCGTGGCAAATCATCAGTTGGTTGTTCAAGTAACGCTTCAATTTCTTCTTCCTTCGCGTCTGACAACTTAAAGCCGTCACCACCAAAGAATTTAATCCCGTTATCTTCTACCGGATTGTGGGATGCAGAAATCATGACCCCGGCGTCGGCGTCTTGAATCCGAACTAAGTAAGCCACTCCGGGCGTTGTAATCACGCCTAAGCGCAATACTTCAATCCCTGCGGATAATAGTCCAGCAACTAACGCTTCTTCTAACATCTGCCCAGAAATCCGTGTATCACGAGCAACCAAAACGCGTGGTTGGCTGTCTTTATTTTCAGCGTGTTCTGTTAACACGTAGCCACCCGCACGGCCTAAACGAAAAGCTAATTCAGGAGTTAAACCTGAGTTTGCGATTCCACGAACCCCATCAGTACCAAAATATTTCATTGTTAATTTACCTCATTTCAGAATAATCAGTTACTTTTAACTGTAATTTTAACTTTAATGGACGTTGGACTAACCGATGAAATGTCATCTTCATCGTCCGTCGAAACCTTAACCGTCTTTTCCGTATTCGACGTCACGTCTGAGACGTCGACATCGACTGGCAACGACGACAACTTGGCTAACGCCGCCTTAGTCCCCGTGACGGTCACCGACTTCGTATCCGTTGAGAACGAATAACTGGTGTCCGCCGACGTCTTACCGCTGGCCTTCAAATCAACCGGCACGTCTTTCGTCGTCGCCGCTTGTTTGATTGGAATATAAACCGAAGTCGTTGATGGCGTTAAGACAACGTTTAACGTCTGCCCATTAGCATCTAAGGCTTCGATCATCGCCTGTTGGTTTACCGATTTTTGTAAATTCTTCACGGTATTCACGACCGCAACGACCTTCGCAACCCGGCTAACCTCACTAACGGCCCCCGTCACTTTAACGGACGAAGTTCCTAACCGGGCACTACCAGCTTCATATCCCGCCGCAACGTTGGCCTTATTAAAGTCAGCGCGGACTTTATACGTCGCCGTACGTCGGGGCTGAATATTAATATGGATATATTTCTGATTCAGCGAATAGCTAAGTTCCTTATTAAGACCATCAACTTGAACTTTGACGCTGTGACGGCCTACTGATAAATCAGATAAGTTCGCGTACACCTTAAAATTCTGGGTATTCGCGGTCGTCGTCACAAGCGCTGCCGGCCCCTCAATCGTTACTTTAACGTTTTCTGGGTAGCCGGTCACAAAGTACTTGGTGCTATTGACGTTTAGTTCCAACGGCGCGTTAATCGTCACTTTTCGATTCGAAGTTAACGTGGTCTTAGACGAGCTATTCGTTAAAATGCTCGTATTATGAGAAGACTTTAGCGAGTTAACGTATGCAAATAGAACTAAGGCACAAACTAACGCTAATAGGCGCATTGCCCAGGCACTATCCATGAATTTTTTCATTTACGAGGACCCCCTCCGAAAATGCGTGCAAACCAATTTTGAATCGCATTTTGATGAGTTTGATCTTCTGGTGTCAGCAAGACTTGACGGAAATAACGCAAATAATTTTCACGCGTCATCCCCCGCATCAATTCGTTATCCTTCGTGAGCGAAACCTCACCAGTTTCCTCAGAAATAACGATCGTCAAGGCGTCCGTTACTTCACTAATACCCACGGCAGCCCGGTGACGCGTTCCTAATTCTTTAGGGATGAGATTACTTTCTGATAACGGCAAATAAGCTGCAGCCACCTTAATTTGATTATCTTGGATAATCACCGCCCCGTCGTGTAACGGAGTATTCGGAATAAAAATGTTGATCAGTAATTCACCGGTGATATCTGCATCAAGGGCAATCCCAGTCTCAATATAATCTTCCAACCCAGTATCCAACTTAATGGACATCAGGGCCCCAATTCGACGCTTAGCCATGTATTGGATAGCTTTATCCAATTCGGTAATCATCCGTTCTTCGTCTTCATTTTGACGCTTGCCACGCATAAAAATCGAGCCACGTCCTAAATGCTCCAACCCTCGTCGAATTTCGGGTTGGAAAATAATGACGATTGCAATGACGGCCCAATTAATGATTTGGTCCATGATCCATGAAACCGTATCAAGACCGATAAATACACTCACAGCCTTAACAATCGCAATAACAACGATTCCCCGGAAGAGTTGAACGGCCTTGGTTCCCCGCAGCAATACGATCAACTCATAAATCACAAACCAGACCGCAAGAATGTCAAGGAGCCGGACAAAGTTTTGCACTGTCAATAGAGCGCCCCAGTTGAAGTTCATGATCCTCCTCCTTATGAAAATTATTTACTTTCACATTATAGCACGGCATTCACCCTCACGTTGCCTGATTTCAAACAAGAACGGGAATTCGATTATATTTTGAATTAATATTAATTAGGTAGTTATTTAATATAGTTTATTTAATATTTCTGTTAAAATTAAGGATGAAAGCGTGGTGATCAAATGACTAGAACTCAGCGCTGGCTGATTCGGTTAGTTTACTGGACCTTTATCGGTTTTGCAGCGCTTGAATTGCATAACTCTTTTCGCTTCTTACTGTTAAATACTGTTTTAGCTTACGTTCCGATTGAACTCAGTTTTTGGTTGACCAAGCGGCGGAGTAACTGGACCTTCTGGGTACTTGGCGTCATTTGGTTACTATTCTATCCCAACGCCCCGTACCTGATGACGGACCTATTCCATCTCAGTCTGTTACACCCGTACGGCGTCAACGGTATGCTCCGGTTCAACCTTGAGATGTGGCGTGAATTCGCCTATCTCATCGGACCAATGATGGTCTCCATCATTGTCGGAACTTGGGGTGTTGACCAAGTCGCACAGGAATGTGCTCGCCGGTTGCACCTCACTAAGTTACCAGTTAGTCGCGAGCTCATTAGCGTGGTCCTCTTCCTGTTTGCAAGCATCGGCGTTTACGTCGGTCGTTTCTTACGCTTGCATTCGATTTATCTACTAATTACACCCCAGTACATCGTGGATCAATTAGTCGGTATGTGGTCCCTTAAGATGCTCGCATTCGTACTGATTATGTGGTGCTTACAACTATTAATATACGCAACGTGGCGCTTTACTAGCGTTACGACTAATCAAAAATAAGTGTGAGACAAAAGGCAAAAAGCCATTCCGAAATTGCTATAGTCCCCTTAAGGTTGACAGATGAAAAACAATAATTCATCTATCAATGCTTAAGGGGATTTTATTATGCCTAGAACTAGATTTACACCTGAAGAAAAGTTAGCAATTATCATAGGTTTAT
>NZ_BTPW01000038.1:0-19350 GCF_036246185.1 Lactiplantibacillus paraxiangfangensis | reverse complement strand
CCTGATTTAATGCTTTCCATGGTTCAAATAAGTTATTAATCACGATTAATGATTTATTTGAGCTGTGGAAGGTAAACGCGGTTCTGAATGTCTCTTAAAACCTGTCTCAGATATTGACTTCAATCCACACAATTGTCATTTGAAATATCTAATACTTAATAGAACCGCAAAACGTTTGCAACAATTCTGTTACATTACTCGCTTATGATAGTAACATAGCTTGTTAATAACACGTCAAGAGCTCTCGGGGAGGAACTTCACATAATGAAACAACGACTTATCGCATTAATCATCGCATCTTTAGGATTGGTATTTGGCTTATGGCAAGCACCAACTGCTTACGCTAGTACCCATCAAGTAACCAGTACCACTAAGGTATCCAAAACTGGTTACATGAAAAAAGCTAACAACACGGCCATTTACAAAATGAGCGGTGCAGCTAATAATACGAAAATCAAAAAGATCGGTACGCTCAGTACATATGGTAACCCAACTTGGTTCGTTACTAAGAAACGCCAAGTTGTCACCAACGGTAAAGTGAAGAAGTATTACTACGTCACTAAATCCGATAAAACGGTTAAAGGCTGGGTTCGGACTTACACCGTTAAGAAGAGTAAGAAATCATTTACTAACCTTTATAAAGTTGCTAAGTCTAAATTAGGTCACCGTTACGTTTACGGTGCGGTTGGCCCAACCACTTTTGATTGCTCCGGTTACACCCGCTACTGCTTCAACAAGGCAGCTAAAAAATCATTGCCTCGGGTTGCACAATCACAATACAGTGCCTACAAGAAAATTTCATCACATACTGCTAAAAAAGGTGACTTGGTCTTCTTCGGTAGCAGTACTGGTAGCATTACCCACGTCGGCATCTATGTCGGTGGCGGTAAGATGATTGACGCCCAAAACAGTGGCGTTAAGAACGAACGGGTTTACGTTCCATGGTGGCACGCAGTTGGCTACTCACGTCCCGTTAACTTTAAAGCTTAATAACGATTATCAACTCCCCAAACGACCTGATTAATTTCAGGTCGTTTTTGATTGTCGTCATTATACCAAATTATGAGCCGAGTACTGTAACAAAAAGGAGCTCCCACTTGGGACTCCTTTTTGGACTTAATTACACTACTGACCAGCGTCAGCAGGGCTATTGCCGACGTGACAATTCTTGGTAACGACTGTACCAAATATCGATGTATTCTTGTGAGAACGGTCCCTTCTTGTGCTTGATCCAGTCAACTAACACTTTAACATTTGCTTTTAAAATGCGATCCGTGTCAGCGGAATACTGCCATTGTGCACCGTGCTCTTCGTACTCGTCCACATCTAACAACCGGCGTTCACCATCCGGGAAGACTTTGACGTCCAAGTCATAGTCGATGTACTTCAAAGCCTCTTTATCTAACACGTATGGTGATGCTAAGTTGCAATAATATGAAACGCCGTTATCGCGAATCATCGCCACGATATTAAACCAATAATGCTTATGAAAATAAACGATAGCCGGTTCCCGCGTCACCCACCGGCGGCCATCATCCTCGGTGACCAGCGTGTGATCGTTACAACCAATTAAAACGTTCTCGCTTGTTTTGAGTACCATTGTATCGCGCCAAGTTCGATGTAAACTTCCGTCGTGCTTATAGCTTTTGATCGTAATGAAGTCGCCTTCTTTAGGTCCTTTAGCCTCGCGCGCCATATTTAACCCAACTTTCTCGAACATAGGGTAAAAATTTCATCGAATTTCATTAAACATTATACCAGACTTTACTGGCGCGCGGGGAGCTAATTCCCCGAAATCACTCTTCTGCAACCTGCTCATCAATAAAACGATTGATATCGTCCATCATAAACCCCTTCTGATACAAACTCCGCTTAGTCCGCATTGCGCGCTCAGAGAAGCTGTATTTCCGATTACGTTGCCAGAGCTTTTGCCCCTGGCTGACCAAAGCGTCCCACTGGTCATCGGTATCCGGTTGTAAATCCAGTGCTTCAATGGCGTTACTAATCGTTTCCGCATCAAAACCCTTAGTCATCAATCCCTGGCGAACTTTTTGTAACATGGTTTTAAAAGCTTGATGGTGATAACGCCGTGCCAGCTTCTTAGCTAGCTCCTGCGCGTTATCTAACCGGTCATCCGCACTGAACTGACCAGCCAATGCATCATCAATCAGCTGTTCACCAACGCCCTTTTGGCGAAGCTTCTGCCGAATCACCCGGGGCCCCTTGTCAGAGGTCCGCTTGGCTGTCCGGACGTACGCGTCCGCATACTGCTGATCATTTAACAGCCGCATCTCACGTAACTGTCGCATCGTGGCTGTAATCACGTCTTCGTCCAATTCCTCGTCACGCAGCTTATCATGAACTTCCTTCTCAGTCCGTAATTGATGCGACAAGTATTCTAAGGCGCGTGTATAGGCCTTAGAAACGTCATCAGCCGCAATCATCTGAGCTTGCAGGGCTGCATCGACTTCCATCCCTTTAAAGACACGAAACTTAATCATGACGGACTCACTGATTGGGAAAGCGTATTGGTCATCTAAGTAGACATTAAACCGCCCCGCCCGTTTTTGGGCAACAATCTTCGTAATTTTTTTAGTCATCTCATAACTCCCGTTCTTAAATTACCTTGCCCTTATAATTTACCAAAAAACTTCCGAATATAAAAATTGATGTCTTCAGGGTGTGCGTCGATACCGTACTGTGCTAATACGAAGGTCGACCACTCACGATACACTCGTCCCTGAGTAGACGCGTTTAACGCCTGGTTGGGGACGACAACTTCGTTAACCGACGCCTCATCCAGATCTTGCTGTGTCATTTTATGTAATTCAGCTTGGATTCGCCGTGCTTTACGCACTTGTACTTCAAAAGAACGCAGACTCCTAGGAATCATTAAACTAAGCTGATTGGCAAATTCAAGCTTGACCCGCTTACCTTCGGATTGATAATTGCTCAGTCGGTGTATCCCAATCCAATTAGTCGAACTGCGCGTCGCTGCACCTAATGGACTCAAGATATACTGATTCTGAACAATTGGTAATCTAGTTTGACTACAGCCTAACTGCTCAGCCACCATCGCCGTACTGCGCTTATTTTCATAAATCAAGGTATTAACTAATGATGCCGTTAGCACGTGTGTACTTTGATTCGTCGCGATGATGCCCCGTTGCGCATCCAAAATAATCGACTTGATGGTGTGATTAAAAGTCCGAACATCCATGACTGCAAACGTATTTTTAAAGCTCAGTTTCACGTGATTGTTAACTACCGCGTACGGCAGAATTTGGCTTGGTTGTTCCAGGTCAAAACTTTTGGGATTTTGGTTCCAGATGGCGTGATTGAACGTAAACGACTTGTCTTGGTAATCAAACATGGATATGGACCCTCCTTAAATTTGGCAGTTAACAACACGACTCACAAAATAAAATAACTACGGTAGAAATCATTCATAGCATAACCATATGATAACAGGCACGTACAAAATAACCAATAATTAATTCCAGCATTCACAGCTTCTAATCAAGTTTTTAACAACTAATGAATTTCTACCCGCTTTTATGCCAAAACTGCAGGTCGCTAATCTGAAATCGTATCGTTAAACTAAGCACAACCTTGGCCAAGGCAAATTAACGAGAAGAGGCTATTACCATGTGTGCTGACCGTTTAGATAATCAATGCGCCTTTGACTTGCTTGCCCGTCCCGAACACCAGCGACTCCTGTACGGTGCCTTAAAAGCTGCGCACGTGACCCGCTACCATCCCCAGTTCGACGACTGTGTTATGGTCGCCCATTTGACCTGGCTATCCGCTTACCAAAATTTTGCGCGACCATTACCGGAAAACCTCGACGACTTCCGTAAATACGCTTTTTGCCGGATTAAGTGGCGAACCGTCGACTATTTACGCAAGCAGACGTTACGACAGCAGGGTCAACTCGACCTAGAATATGGCTTAGACGTGACCATCGATCCGATGCAAGCTCAAGAGACCCACTGGCAGCTCCGGGAGCTACTGACTAGCCTCCTGACAATCTGTCGACCAGGGGAACGAATCGTCTTAACTGAACTATTTTTAGAAGAACAATCGGTCGCAGACATCATGCGCTTACACGGCGTTAGTCGGCGCACCGTCTATAATTGGCGCGCTAGTTTGTTGAAGAAGGCCCATCGGTTGTACGCTCATCAGCGTTGACCTGCACAAATTGACTTACTAAGCCGTTATTAAGGCGTAGGACACGTTCTTACAAATCCTAGCAAAGGAGGAGAGATTATGCATGAATGGCTAAGCAGCCGTCTAACGATTATGCATGAATGGCTAAGCAGCCGTCTAACGATTGAAGCCACCGCTTCTAACGGTAATCATCACCGGCAACACCTTGCAACCACCACACCCGTTACTGACACCCAAATCAATCAGTTGGAACAGATCATCGCCCCACTACTGAAAGATTCAGGTATCACCATTCAATTAGATCAGCAAATCCAATTTTTAATTTAATTACCTTGCACAATGACCACTCACCAAACGTTAGTATTAATGTAAGCTGGCCAGCCTACCACCACAAAACTAGGAGGAACTAACATGAAAAAGACTTGGTTAAAAGCAACCCTTGCAGTACTGATGACAACTGATACGGACGTCAAACGGAAACAGTCGTTTAATGCCATCGCTCAGGATGCCACTGATGAGCAACTAGCCGCTTTTGGTAAAGTTTTGGAAACCTTGACTGGAAACGACTTTGTTTCAGCTAACATCACCAACGCCTACCAGTACACGTCAACCCCTGCCGCTTAAATCCAAGGAGGACTTAATTAATGAAAACACTCGATTTAACTTTTAAAACTAGCTTGAATAAGGTCCACCACGTTAAGCTCCACTACGCTAACGACAATCTAACTCCTGAAGTTGTCAGCAAGGCCATGGCTGATTTAGCTGCCACCAAGTTGTTTACTAAAGGCAATGAAAACTTGGTGGCCGAACCACTGGCCGCTAAGTACGTCGAAACGGTTGAAACACCCATCATTAAAGCACCGAAAGCATAACCTGATTATCCCTAAATAAGTCAAAGGCGCCCCGGTCATCGATTGCTGACCGGGGCGCTTATTTATGTACCTAGATATCACACGCTAGCCGTGTTCCCTTGGATTCTTCACGACGGACATTGTAAATCTCAACAATGATACTATTTCCAACCGGATGCCAATCAATGGCTTTCACCAAATCACGCATAAACGTCCGCGTAATCTGAGTTTTAATCGAAATTCCACTCCGCTCCACATCATCATAAAAGATGACCCGCTGATCAAGTTTATCAACTTTGAAATAGTAATATGCAAAATGGTCCGTTCCCCGCTTCAAAATCAAATGGTAAGAAGAATTATAGTCCGCTGGAAACACGGTCATCCCGTCGTCATTCATGTTTGTGACATCCTTTACCTGTAGTTTATCAAATTCGAGTGCTCGTCTAATTGTAACGTGAATTCCTTGAAATTCATACCTACTACTGGCAAAAATTGACTAAGCACCGCAAATAGGTAATAATATAGTATAAACAAATTCTGGGTGTTTTTTTAACTAACTATTCTTGAACTAGAATTATTAGTTTTCAAAAAACTAATTTTTGCTATAATGAACATAAGTACTGCTGGAATCATGACTGGTTATAACAATATTTACTTAAATAGTGTTTTGTATTATAATCTTATGGTTATGTTATTAGACTGGCTACTTTGAGTCAGCATTACCATTCAATTGGTAATATACCCACTCCGGTTATAAATTTACGGGGGAATATTAAAAGGAAGCATAGGGTGTTACTCATGGAATACAAAGAACGAGAAATCAGACCGATTACGATTGATGTGACTCATCAACACCGTCGCTACGGTTATCGGCTTGTTAAACGTGTTTTTGACTTTATTGCTAGTGCGTGCGGCTTAGTAATCCTTTCACCACTTTTTCTAGTCGTTGCTATTGCGATCAAGGTAGAAGACCCTCGGGGGAGCGTTTTCTATTCACAGACCCGCTTAGGCCAAGGGGAAATCCCGTTTAAAATGTACAAATTTCGCTCAATGGTTTCAAATGCCGACGAGTTATTAGATAAGTTGCTAAAAGAAAGTGACGTCGATGGTGCCATGTTCAAGATGCACGATGATCCCCGAGTCACTAAAACCGGTCGCTTCATTCGTAAGTATAGCATCGACGAACTACCACAACTTTTAAACGTTTTGTTAGGTCAAATGAGCTTGGTGGGCCCACGTCCACCGCTGCCACGTGAAGTTGCAGAATATACGGCTTACGATAAACAACGGTTAACCGTTAAGCCAGGTTGTACTGGGCTCTGGCAAGCTACGGTTCGGAATAGTGTGGGCTTTGACGAGATGGTCAAACTTGATTTAGTTTACATCTCTCGTCGGAGTGTTGCTTTTGATTTATATGTCCTACTAAAAACCGTTGGCGTAATGATCCATCCAAACGGTGCATATTAATTAACGAATGTTTGAGCGACTGATTATTATCGGTCGCTTTTTATATTGAAAATAATTTTAAAATAGATTAAAAACAACTATTGCTAAACTCAAAAATCAAATCAGAATACTAGTTTGTTAATAACAGTCGCAAGCCGAACGAACTCACTACCGACGCCCATAGACCTATGCTACAATGGCCTTATCACAGGCATTTGTACTGGCTAATCGCCTAACTGAAGCAAGGAGTTCTGCTATGCATATCGTCAAAAATTATTTTTACACTGCGGGCTACAATATTCTTATATTGTTAACGCCCCTACTAACCGTACCGTATATTTCTCGCGTTTTAGGGCCAACTGGCGTTGGGATTAATGCTTCGACCAACTCAGTCATTACTTACTTCTTATTATTTGGTACCGTTGGGATTACGATCTACGGCAACCGGGAAATTGCGTTTATTCGTGACAATCGTACGACCCGTTCAAAAACTTTTTGGGAAATTGAAATATTACAGCTGATCACAATTAGTACCGCCTATTTAGCTTTTCTAGTTTTCCTTCTACTTGAACAACAATTTCGCATTTATTTTTTCTATCAATCTTTTTATATTATTGCGGGTGCTTTCGATATTTCATGGTACTTTATGGGGATTGAAGACTTTAAAAAAACGGTCTTGCGGAACACCCTCGTCAAGCTCTTTTCGCTTGCATTGATTTTTATTTTTGTCAGAACCCGTCAAGATACTGGAATCTACATACTAATTTTATCCGGATCACAATTAGTCGGTAACCTAACATTATGGCCCTACTTGAAACACAGTGTCGAACGACCCAATTGGTCACAATTACACATTTTTCGCCATTTGCGTTCATCACTTGCGCTCTTCATTCCTCAAATTGCAACAACCGTCTACTTGGCACTCAACAAGACCATGCTCTGGCAATTGGATTCTGTACGATCTGCCGGTTTTTACGACTATTCAGATAAGCTGATCAAGATCGTTCTGGCGCTGGTCACAGCAACTGGGACTGTCATGCTACCACACATCGCTAACCTATATATGAAGCGACAACTGGACAAGGTCAAAGATTATCTCTACGTCTCTTTTGATATCGTTCTCTGCATTGCCGTTCCAATGGCATTTGGAATCGCAGGCGTTGCGACCACGTTAGCCCCATTATTCTTTGGTAAATCATTTGCAAGCGTGGACTTACTACTCATGATTGAAGCGCCAGTTGTTATTCTAATTGGTATCAGCAACGTCCTTGGCCAGCAATACTTACTGCCAACTCGTCAAACTAAATCATTTACGATTTCAGTCACGTTTGGGGCCATTGTCAACATCCTGTGCAACGTTCCCTTAATCCTGCTCCTGGGTGTCAGAGGAGCGATGCTAGCCACCATAATTTCTGAAGCATGTGTGACGGGGTATCAACTATTTGTTACCCGTCATCAATTGGCCTTTAAACCATTGATTGGTGGTTGGAATAAATATTTATTATCCGGTACCATCATGTTTGGCGTAATTTATTATTTAAATCGGTCAATGCAGGCTTCTTTTAAAAATTTACTTCTTCAAATTGGGCTCGGTATCATCATTTACATGATTATGCTACTCCTTACAAGGCCACCCATTTGGCATACCTTAAAACGTATTAAAAACAGTCAGGCTCGTTAATCTGATTTAATCATACTAAATAACACCACTTTCCGGTTGAGCTTAGGAAAGTGGTGTTATTTAGTTATATTTCAGCACTTTAAAAATGAGTCCGCTTAGTCGCTTGCGGGAAAAACTTACGCTTTAGTAAATTGTACGCTTTAGCCGGTAATTGTTGTTTTTCCATGTACATCACTGGGACTTCTACACAGGATAACTGCTGATGAGTGAGCCAAACATCTAACAAAAGTTCTGATAAGTAGCCAAAGACTCGCGCCTCACGTTGATCATAATTTGAAATATCAACCATCGATTCAACTTTAAACAAAATCGAAAAGAGCCACTGCGCATAGGCATCAAAATGTTTAGCTGGCATAATCATCATATTAAACATGTGTGCTGACGTCTTATGCATTAGTCGATCATAATCCGCTAAATAGTCCGGATAATCCGATACAATCACCTGTCGAACCGTATCCAATGGTTCCTGATGGTGTGCATGAATATAGTGAGAATAATTGGTTTCGATATAGTAATTGCGCTTCTTAGGGACGATTACGTCGCGTTGAGCCAATAGTTGTTCAATATCAGCCTCACTGAGAATCCCATTTAGTTGCTGTTTAGGATCAGCTGCTAAATACCGCCGATATTGAACGATTCCCTTCACATCTGCATGACAATTTTTCCAGATCCAGTAAATTGCAGTTAACTCATTAAAATTTGGATTCTTGATTGAAATATTATCACCCGTATTATCAGGTTGATAATGTAATGGCAGCCCACCATTAATTGCAGCCCCCACAAAAATCGGCTGATAGATTTTGTCTGCTGGCATTTGGTAAGGCTTATGCGCGGCAACGTAGATTTGAATACTCATTGGCCAGTCCCCCTCTGGTAATGTTCTGATTGTTCATAATTAATATACGGCATTAATCATACATTGGCGCTAATTATCGATTGTTGTTAAATCTAACTTACCCAGGTTATTTAGTTATCACGCCTAACCAGTATTATACTGTTTTATACACGTTGAAATGTCATTTCAAAAAATACTTTCTAGGGAAGAACCCCACTCGAACAATCGGAATTTTAGGAATAACGACCATCCAGAAAGTCACAAATCCAATGCGGTAAAGAATTGTAATCACCGTTGCCAACCAGTTCCCCAATAGTGGTGACGTCTGATTAAATAACCATCCCGCAATTCCAATGACATCTAAATCAATCAAATGAAAACACAGCACAATTAAGGACAATCTGCCATATCGAGCTAGCAGATTCAAACTAGGTCGTCCCTGAAAACGATCTAACCAAATACAGCCCTTAATAATGGCTAGACTAGCACCAATACCACCCAGTACACTAATGACCAAGTTAGGAGAAACCGGTACGGTCAGCGCAAAATACCCTTGAAAGGCACTGACTAACCATGCAAAGATAAAAACGAGATACCAGGCATTCTCAACCCGCTCAAGAAAGTCTGTCTGTCTGATCAAGTAACCAGCATATAAAAACACTTGGGATAATAATGCTGCGTTAAATGCCCACGGCAAGTAAGCTAGTCGTCCCAATACACCCCCAATGACTGCAAGTCCTAGGACAATCCCAATTTGGATTGCTTTAGCCAATTTAAACCGCTGTGTCATCATTAACAAGCCATTAAAAAGCTGTAACGCAATAAACATACTCAGTAAAAACCAAATTGCGCCAATTGGTGCTACCCGCCAGCCCCAGGGATTAAAGACTTCTGATCCAGCTCCGTAAATAACGGCAAGAATACCCTGCTTAGTCGACGTAAAATACGGATTAATAACGGCGTTATGGGGTAACTTGAGTGCTAAGTAATTAATCACCAAAATAACAATTGCCGTAGTTGCATACGGAACTAATAGATTAATCGCACTGTGTTTAAATTCTTTGCCAATGGGACGCTGATGATATAGGTAACCACTCAAAATGAAGAAAATGGGCATGTGGAAAGCAAAAATAAAGCTCCCAAAAAACTGCCCCGTGTATGGCCCCAACGTATGACCAATAATCACGGCCAAAATGGCAATTCCCCTTGTAAAGTCGATCCATTGTATTCGTTTTGCCATCGGTGCTTGTCACCCCTTGTTAATCGTTGGATTATAAAATAAATTTGGAAAGAACTTTTGAAACCACGGAACGTACTGTAACCCAATGACTATGGCATAGCTTAAGATCAGCGTGCACAGAACCCAAACCAGCCCACTCCACCAAATCCCAATTAATGGCCGTAAGCCTTGCGAGATAAATTGTAGTGGCGATAAGACTACTCCCGTCATCAAAAGAACCGCGTAACTCATTTTCACAAAATTATTCTTTCTAGGCGCCTTTAGCTTGGTTTTATTCAATACCTTGGTCGCAATTGTCACCCATACGGTTAAGCAAGGAATGGCCTGGAGTGTCTGTGAAAACGGCAAATTTCCTATCAAGTCATAATCTCGGGCAAAATTTGCCTGGTACATGATGGTTGAAATCATCACGGTGTAACAGCAAAATGTCAATAACCACGCTACTATGAGCTGTTCACGCGTAATCCGCCAAATAAAGTCACGCTGACTTAACCAAAACCCCATCAAGGTAAAATAGCAGCCGTTCGTGATTGCAATTGGTGGTGTAATACTAATCGTCGTTACCCCCGTGTAATACAACAAAATGGGAATCAGTCCAATGAAAACTAACTGAATCCAAAACAAGTATTTAATGTCCATTGTACGGACGTGGGCTGCAAGGATTCGAAGTAACGGTAACGTGACAAAGAACCCTAATACTTCATAGATGACATAGTAAAAGCTATCTGGCGCCTCTGCCAAGGTGGCTAAATAGCCACTAAAACTAAATCTGATAACTACCTTGGTTAAAAACACCTCTTCCACGTAGAAAACAAATGAGAAAAGGGTAATCCCACCTACAATAAAAAGAATTAACCGAATTAGTTGAGGTAATCTATACCTAGGCTGTCGTAACTGCTGGGCGCCTAGCGCCATCATTAACAAGCTAGACCCCGCGGTGGTCACCGTCGCAATAATTAACTGCGGATAAAAGAAAATGTCAGGTGCTTGTTCCAAAAAATTGAAAACACCATTGGGTCCCGTATACCCAAAGACAATTAAACCAACTGCCAAAATTAGGACAGCCCGCTGCACGTGATAAAATTGCTTTTCTGTCATCATTCTCATCACTCCCACAATGCTTTCATCTCATTGAATTTCCGTTGATAGACGACTGGTCGATCAAACCTTGGACCGATTAGGGTTCGGTAATGAGGTAATTCAGCAAACACGGCTAAGAAAAAGACGTTATAAGTGACTTCAAGAAAGTGCTGATCAAATGCGCTAGCTATCGCAATTGCTAAAAAAATCGTCGGCAATAGATAATCATTTTGCTTCGTTCGTAAATAAAGAAAAAAGCTCAAACCAATGATAATGGCCAATGTTAACAATAATCCGTATGAAATCAACATATTTAGAAACGATGAATCAATAAAAAAATAGGTCACTTCCCCGATACCAGCATTAACCATGGTGGATCGATCCCCACCCCAGCCATTCATTGGAATCCATGGTTGACCAAATAACTTAACACCATACGCTAATAGACCATTATTTCCCAATGCTAAACGTGTTGATAACAGATCGTTTAATGTCCTCAAAATCTTATCATTAAAGTCAAAAACAGCCGTTAGCCACACAATTAAGATGGTAATCACCGGTAAAGCCAGAAAATAATACCGAAGGCTAGTAATAATCACTTTAATTTTTGAGAGTTGCCGTCGATAGATGTATCCCATGAACGTTACTATTAAGACAATCATCGCAATGGTGTCCGTCATAGTTTGCGTATAGTGATAGATGACCCATAATCCAAATAGGACTGGCACTAGGTCAAGCAACTCAAATCTGCGCGCCTTTAAATAAAGATAAACACAACTCAAATAGAAAATGTGGGCGGCAAAATCAGTCGTGTAAACAACGCCGAATGATTGGCGTACCCCATCCTCAGTGACAAAAGTGATGTTCTGGATAATCCCTAGCATGGCAGCAATAAACGCCACCAGTAAAATTCCACCAACAATCCCTAAATAGGTTTTTAAAATACGCCGAAAGTTAATCCCGCGGGCCGCCATCACCAGCAACACCGTGGTCACAAGGTAATGTGCACTGGAAATTAGCGTCACAATTAGAACTAAACTTAACAGGCTCATTTCAGCCATAATTTGTTTTGTCGTTAATTCGTCAAAGAAGACAATTTTAGCTAACATCAGCCCCGCAGTTAATAATTGAATGATTGTCGCCACCCGGTGAGGATAATAACTAAAAAAGGTTGTGGTATTAATCGTGACGGAGGCCAAGTACACTGCAAACACCGTTAAATAGACGGTTTCCAGGTGTGGACGCAAGTATGCGCTTATTCGCCTAAACATCTTTCCTCCACCTCTTTCCACGGACATAGTCAACACCATAAGGCAGCACCGCAGCTAACCCGATACCAACCACAACCATAAATTTGAGCATTGGTTTAAGCATGGTATTGGTTACCCGAATTGTCGGTCGATGCGTAACGGTGACCTTATAATGGGCCAACGATTTGAGCGGATGCGCAACTGCATCCCTAAAGGCACGACTATTTTCTTCCGCAATCAACCGTGAACTGCTTGCCACGGTGACTCGCAGTACCGGATTCCCTTTAATCGGCGCTGCGGTCACCGACTCACTCAGATCCTGGACGGGTTGCCAAATTCCAAAGTGGGTATAGGCGTACTCACTCGCCTGGTACAGCACTGCACTTTGATGAGGCATCACACTAAATTGACCAACATTAGCAATATCCTTTTTTCGTTGCTGCTGACGTTGCTTAGCACTCGCATGGCGTGATAATTGCCGTTGAATCCTAATGTCCACCCGTGCTTGATAAACCGTTTTACTCATGATAGTCGTTAGTCCCCAGCCGAATACGACGCAAACTACAATCACTAAAGCTTCTAACGGCAACCAGTGCCACGCTATTCGCAAACGTTCCGATGCTTGATACTTCATTACAGGGTCCCTTCACTACCTTTTATTTTCAGCCAACTCAAAACTAGTCCATAAGAAGTCCGCCGATAGCTTTCTGGGCTGACTAATTGGCTTTAAGTCAGAGCTGAATTCCTGATAATAAGTTCCCAATTGAACTTTCTTCCGGTCAACTACGTTAAAAAGCAGCCGCATTTGACCATGCTTGGTTGCAATCAAATTGATTGAATTAACCGTATGTTTCTTATTAACCGTCAATTTGATTTTTGTAACTTTTTTAAAGGACGACTCTAATTGACTGGATTTTAAAACCTGTACATCATTGCCCTGCCGTTGTAATAAATAGAAATGCGCACCAACCCGGTTAAGCGTTAAATTTGACTTCAGATTCAACGTTCCCGTCTTTAGGTGATGTAACGTTCCAATTTTATGTTGCGTCTCATACCACTTTCCGTAGTATAACTGATGCTTTCGGGTCTTGCGGTCAGTTGCCCGGATGACAACAAAGGCTCGGGCATCGGGCGTATTAATAACGGTTTGCAATTGACCATCAGTAAACTGATCGCTTTTAAAATCCAATCGGCGAGTATGCCATTTGTGAAAATCGGTTGTGTCATAAATTCGATTTTGGTCAAACAGCGTTAACCGGTTATTCTGATAAATAAACGTTGGCTTTTTCAGCGTTACATTCGGATAACTAATCGGTAACTTAGTCCAATAGGTACCGTCTCGACTAGTACTGATACGTCCTACCTGACGCCCATTAGTTTGTTCCTGAGTTGCATTAAAGACTGGTGTCGTCACGTTTTGGGTACCAACTTGCCAATAATTCGCATCATTCAAACGATCCCGCAATTCGGTGATTGTTAATGACGATCGATAGCGTAGTCTTACCGTTTGATTGTTCCGCGGCAGGAGTTCTCCCAAAGGATTGCGCGAAAGCAACGTATACTCCGAAATTTCAGGCCTGAACGGATTACGGTGTCCCGCTTTGCGAACCAATTGAATTGGAGATGGCGAATTGATTGGTGTCCCGTTCTCATCATTTTGATAAATGCTGACGACCGTATCCTGACCACTCTGAATGCTCTGAACATAGAACATGTAGCCCACCAGCATAATCAAGACACTAGTAGCGCCAACCATCAACGCTAACCTTTTTTTCATGTTTTATCTCATTCGACCTTTACTTGCCAGATTCAAACTCTGCTTTGACCGTCACTAATGCCGCGTGAATGACTTGGTGCATATCGTAGTAACGGTATTGACCTAAACGACCGCCAAAGATAATTTGATCTTGTTCCGCGCCCAACTTAGCATATTGTTTATACAAGTTATTATTGGTCTGGTTGTTAACTGGATAGTACGGTTCATCCCCACGCTTCCAGTCAGCTGGGTATTCCTTTGTGATAACCGTCTGATTATCATCACCCTTGCCAAATTCAAAATGCTTATGCTCAATAATTCGGGTGAACGGTGTTTCCGCATCCGTATAATTAATCACCGCGTTGCCTTGATAATTATCTACCGGCAAAGTCTCCGTTTCAAAGCGTAACGACCGGTATGCCAATTCACCTAACTGGTAATCAAAGAATTGATCAATCATACCCGTGAACACAACTTTAGGATAATCAGCTAAATATTCTGCTTTACGTTCAAAGAAGTCCACATTCGTTTCAACATCAATATTAGGGTGAGCCAGCATCTTGGCGACAATTTGTGTATACCCACCAATTGGAATACCTTGATACGTGTCGTTAAAGTAATTGTTGTCATACGTATAACGAACTGGCAACCGGCGAATAATAAATGCAGGTAATTCCGTTGCCTTTTGCCCCCACTGTTTTTCGGTATAGCCTTTGATTAGCTTTTCATAAATATCAGTTCCGATTAACGTAATCGCTTGTTCTTCCAAGTTACGCGGTTGCCCACTGATTTGAGCAGCATCCCGTTGTTCTTGAATCTTTTGAGCGGATTCCTGTGGTGTTCGCACGCCCCAAAGTTTATTGAATGTGTTCATATTGAACGGTAAGTTGTACATTTCACCGTGATAATTGGCAACTGGCGTATTAGTATACCGATTAAATTCAGCAAATTGATTGACGTAATCCCAGATAGCCCGATCTGAAGTATGAAAAATATGCGCACCATACTGATGGACCTGAATACCGGCAACTTCTTTCGTATAAATATTGCCTGCGATGTGATCACGTTTTTCAATCACTTTAACTTTTTTACCTTTCAACGCTGCTTCGTGTGCGAATACGGCACCAAATAAACCGGCGCCCACAACTAAATAATCAAACTTTTCATTCATTTCAATACCCTCCGAGTCGATCTTGTTTAGAAGAATTATACCAAACAATACCTAATTAAATTCGTTAAAACATACAGACATATGGCTCGAGCGCTCTTTTGGTTGGAAATTTAAATTAACTTTACTATTAAATTAATGGCATTTTCCGTATTTTTTCCTAAATAATCACGCTGACATTTCAATCAATAAGACAAACATAACCGTTCTTTTATAAAAACGCTTATGGTAAAACAGCTACCTAAAATTCCAACTGAAAGTTTTCTAATTATAAATATATTTTTTTATTTTACTGACCACTATTAAAAAGCAAACGCGTCACAAATAGACGCTCGTTTGCTTTTTTAATCCAACAGTTAAAATTTTTGGCCTGGCATAAAGTGTGGATTCAGCCCTTCTTTATTGCGGACAGCATCCTGCAACGCCTCTGTATAAGTACGAATAACCATCCTTCTGTAGCCACGGTAAACTGGGCCACACAATTGTACTGCAAACCTGCCATAGAAAAAAACTAACCAAACAAAACTAACTAATGGATTCTTTGTCCAGCGACGAATAGCAAGCATCCGATTACGAAGACCGTAATAGATCCGCCAGTCCGCTACAAACTGCTTTTTGCTATCAATCGATGGAATAGCCGTCTTATGAATTAACTTGGCTGCGCTAACATTGACTGGTTTGGATAATTTGGACGTCCGAATAGCGTATTCACAATCATCCCACCAAATAAAGAAGTCGGCATCCGCAATTCCCACCGCCTTAATAACATCTAAACTCATAAAAACTCCACAGAAGGTATACTGATCAAATTCAAAGTTATGATCGTATTCACTGGCGGGCACCTCAGTCGTTCGGAACGTACACCAATCGTCGAAAAGACAGCGTTGGTCTGCTTGTAAGCGCCCATCTTCGATATACACACTTCCAGTTAAAATCAGTCGTTCTGGATGTTTATCCTGAAACTTTATCAATTTTTCAAAGTAATCTGGATCAAAAATAGCATCGTCATCTGATAATGAAACCCAATCTAATTCAGATTTAGAGCGTGCAATTTCCATTCCAAGTGAGAATCCTCCCGCACCCCCAACATTCTTTTCAAGGTAGCGATAATCAATCACCGGATTATCCAACAAATGGTGCTCTGCCAGTAGCGCTTTGGTGCCGTCAGTTGAATGATTATCAATCAAAATGATCCTAGTTGGTGCAACCGTCTGACTCAACAGACTCTCCAGCGCTTCCAAAAGCAATTCTTTACGGTTAAACGTCACAACAATTGATCCGTATTTCATTTTCAGTCCCCCAATATTATCCTAACCTATGGTAAATAATTTGAATTGCGTCCTAATCGTTCTCGCCAACCATCATGATACCCAGAAATATAAGCCCTCACCAAAGGTAACGCCTGTCCCCAACGATTTCTGAATAATGCAATTGCTAATAATTTGCGGCATAAAAATCGGCGACAATACCACTCAGTTTTCAGATTTTTTCCACTATGTTTGAACAACGAGGCAATTCGGTTGCGCATCACATAATACTCTTTCCACGGTGCAATTGCCGTTCTAGTATAGTTCGTTTTGTGTAGTACCTGTGCGTCATGAACATTTAAGAATGGCCCAGATTCACGGGCTCGTAAGGCATACTCAAAATCATCGAAACGAATAAAGTAATCCTGTTCTGGCAATCCGATGTGCTCCAACGTTTCACGGCTCAAAAGGACGCCCACAAATGAGAAAATGTCGTATAAGAAGTCCTGTGCATACAGCTTTTCTTCAACCGGTCGCGTCGTTAAGGTCACACGATTAGTGATCATCTCACGGTGTAAACTATCATGTTGGCCGTTTGGTAACAACACAGATCCTGAAAAGACCTGTTGTCGAGGATGCTCTGCAATAGCACGTCGTAGTGTAGCAAAATACCCTGGTTGAAATATCGCATCATCATCTGATATCGATACCCAGTCACAAGCAGTCTCTAGTGCTAATTTAATGCCCGTTGAGAATCCCGCTGAGCCACCAAGGTTCTCGGCACTACGATAGTAATACAGGTGCTTCTGATCAAAGTCGAAATTTTCTTTGAGAAGCTCTGCAACACCATCAGTTGAGGCGTTATCGACCACAAAAACATATTCCGGTGCTTGTTTTTGATTCAAAACACTCTGCAAGGCTTCCATCATTAATTTTTTACGATTATAGGTCACAATCACACATGCGATTTTATTCATAATGAATCCCCCAAGATGCAATCAAAATATTCAACTAGGATACTTTACCACAAGTATAGGAGAATTTTTAAACATCAAACAATCATTAGAACTTATCTATTACAATAATAATAGCCTTAAATAATTTGCGTTTGAAAACTAAATGTATTAACAAGCTTGCATGTTTTGACAACTATTTTACATAGAATAACGCACTAGATACCAGCTATTATATCTTGATATAGATGGAACCAATTTATAAGTAATACACTATTGAGAAGACTATTTTTATTCTTCAGACCTGCACTTTATCGTCCACTGCCAACAGATAATATTTATTTATTTTTATAAGTGAACTATTTCAAACAAGATATGCTTTCAATAACAATTAGCTAGTACCCAAAGTCTGATTTTAAAATAAAACTCTCTTGTTTGATTCTAAATAAACTACAAAATCCCCCTGAGTTGGATTTTATGGCTCTAGAATATTGGGTATTGGTGGATTTTCATCAACACCCAATTTTTGTATACCTTTAGGCCGAGTTTCGCACGCTAAAGCGTGCGAAGCAAAAAAACACCTGCTGCAAAGTGGTTAAACCAAAGCGCCTCCAATTGACTTAGAATGTAGGTATTCGAAGCCAACATTGCTAAATCAAAAGGGGACGCTTGAAATGGCGAATAAGCTAAACAGTCTTGCACATACCAAATGGCTGTGCAAATACCATATTGTATTCACTCCAAAGTATAGGAGAAAAATAATCTATAATCAATATCGTCATGACTTACAAACGGATATTAGAATGTTATGCCAGTACAAAAGTGTCAAAATAATTGAGGAAAATATGATGCCAGATCATGTTCATTTGCTGGTCAGTATTCCACCAAAATTGAGTGTCTCAAGCTTCATGGAATATCTAAAAGGAAAAAGTTCGTTAATGATGTTCGACCAGCATGCAAGTTTAAAATATAAATTTGGTAACCGTCATTTTTGGTCAGAAGGTTATTATGTCAGTACAGTTGGTCCCAACGAAGCAACCATCAAGAAGTATATTAGAAACCAGGAAAAACATGATCAAGCAGTAGATAGATTAAGTGCACGTGAATATGAGGACCCTTTTAAGGGCTCTAGAATATTGGGTGTTGATGGAAATCCATCAACACCCAATTTTTGTGTAAAATAAAAAGGACAAATCTCCCCAATGCACCACTAGCACCGTCCAAAGTAAAAGTAAAGGCAAGTGAGAAAAGATGTCCCAAAACCATTTTATCGAAGATACCCTTCAAATTAAAGACCCAAATATTATTTGTACTAGTATTGATAGCAGCGATCCAAGCAAACAGGTTGTTCACGCTAAACTGACCTATTCTTTAGAGAACTCCACTTTGTGGCCAGCCCGAAGTAGTACGCTTTGGGACTAATCTAATTAACGTCAGAATGCCCCCAGTCAAAGAACGACCAATTATTTTAAAATTGCGTAAGCAACGTTATCGGTGTAACTCCTGTAAGCATACTTTTAGCGCACAAACATCATTAGTTAAGCCACATTGCCAGATCTCAGAAGATACGAAGCAAATGATCATCTTAAGACTTATCAAAGACCGTAGCGTTACTGATATTGCGGATGAATTGAATGTCTCACCAGTCGCAGTTAATCGTGTCATTGATTCTT
>NZ_BTPW01000037.1:0-19500 GCF_036246185.1 Lactiplantibacillus paraxiangfangensis | reverse complement strand
AGATAATCATTTGCTTCGTATCTTCTGATATCTGGCAATGCGGTTTAACTAATGATGTTTGTGCGCTAAAAGTATGCTTACAGGATTTACACCGATAACGTTGCTTACGCAATTTTAAAATAATTGGTCGTTCTTTGACTGGGGGCATTCTGACATTAATTAGATTAGTCCCAAAACGTACTACTTCGGGCTGGCCACAAAGTGGGCAGTTCTTTAAAGGATAGGTCAGTTTAGCGTGAATGACCTGTTTGCTTGGATTACTACTATCAATATCAGTACAAATAATATTTGGGTCTTTAATTTGAAGAGTATCTTCGATAAAATGATTTTGGGACATCTTTTCTCACTTGCCTTTACTTTTACTTTGGTCGGTACGGGTGGTGCATTGGGGGAAGTTGTCCTTTTATTTTACACAAAAACTGGGTGTTGATGGATTTCCATCAACACCCAATATTCTAGAGCCGAAAAAAATTCTGGTTGGCTTTTCCTATTGCTATGGTCGAAACGTGGGCCAAAAGGCAGTTTGTTCCGCTTAACCCGAAATCAGCGACTATTCCAAACCCAGGAATAATCGCTGATTTCACGTTAATGCTCGCAAGCTAACCGCCTTTTGGCCCACTCTTTTAGCGTTGATAGGGAAACAAGACGAGTTGTTGATTGGTGTAAGTTGCTAAGTAAATGTCACTGACTTGATAGTGTTTGGCGGCTAGCTGTTCATCAAGCCACTGGCGGTCGTGCTGGCTCGTTTCAAGAGCGTCCACGTTAACTTGTCCATCGACGATCATGGGATACTTAATGGTGTCGTCACCAGCTTGGGTAATGGTCAACTGTCCGTTTTGTTCTAACACGGCCCGTTTAACGTGGCGAATATCGGTGATGCCCTCGGTTCGTAAGCGAAAGGTCAAGTCGTTAGCGCTCATGCCATTGCGGAGTGCGGTGGCAACGAGCAGTTCACCATTTTTGATCAGTAGCTGCGGCTTACCGTCGATGAGCCCCTTCACGTAACGATTGTGATGTGTCAAGAAGCGCAGGACCAATACGAGAATGGTCCAAATCAATAGTACTAAGATGTATTGGAGAACGGTGACGCTGGTGCTATAAATCATGCCACCGACAATGGCCCCTAAAACGTAATTTTGAACCTGGTCTAGTGCGCTGATGGGGGCTAGATTGCTTTTACCGGATAAATTGATTTGTAAAATAATGGTTAACAGCCCGAGGGCCAGTTTAATGGTAACGTCCCAGTAAGAAAACATCATTTTCCCTCCTTTACGTAGTTGAGTGGTTGCTGAATCGGGGTGGCCGTGGTCAGCGTGTAGCTGTTGCCGTCTGGATTAACGGTCACGTTATAGATTTGATCTTGAATTTTGATCAACATCCCACTGCTGACCGTACTAGTGTTAGACCACACCGCCGTTTTTGCAACGCCTTTTTCCTTGGCCACCCGTTGCATGATTTGAGTGACCTGGGATTTTTGAGTAAAACTAGATTGGAGCGTCTGCCATTCGTTAACTTGAATGCCAACTAGTAGTAAAAGAACTAATACCATGATAATAAACAAGTCCCGGTACTTTAAATCGGTTTTATGACGGTACCAAAGCCAACTTAAGAATGCGATAATTATAATAATGATACTGATGACCGCGAGCTGAAATAGGGTATGATTGCTGTTTTGGTGGGTCAAATACCCGTATGAATAAAAAGTCATAATAGCCTCCTTAATAAACATAATTATACCAAGTTAAAACGGTGACCGAACAAAGAGACGCTCAACAATCCCGGTCTCTTCAGCAGATTTTTAATAAAGAAAGGCTTACCGGACAATATTCTTAGTAAATTTTACTTTGTCGAGTGGGACAATGTTGTATACTAGTTTTGTAAGCACTAACAAATTAGAATTGGGGATGGTCTCTTTGAGTTGGCAGGATACTTATAATACCTGGAAAAACCAAGCTACACTTGAATCAAGCTTAAAGCAAGAATTGACGGCCATGGCCGGTGATAACGCGGCCTTGGAAGATGCTTTTTATGAACCGATGGAGTTTGGGACGGCAGGAATGCGTGGCGTTCTTGGACCCGGCATTAATCGGATGAATATTTACACGGTTCGCCAAGCTACGGAAGGTTTAGCACGCTTCATGGACACGCTGCCTGCCGATGTAAAGGAACGTGGTGTAGCCATTAGTTTTGACTCCCGGCATCATTCGAAAGATTTTGCACACGAATCAGCACGGGTCTTAGGGTTGCATGGTATCAAATCGTTCGTATTCGAAAGTTTACGGCCAACCCCAGAACTGTCCTTCACGGTTCGGCATTTACACACTTATGCCGGTATCATGATTACGGCTAGTCATAATCCTAAACAATATAACGGTTATAAGATCTACGGTGAAGATGGGGGCCAAATGCCACCAAAGGAATCGGATTTAATCACGTCTTATATTCGGAAAGTCGCTGACTTATTCGCCATTGAAGTTGCGGATGAGGCCCAATTATTAGCGGACCACACGGAAACTATCATTGGTGATGATGTGGATCAAGCTTACTTGTCAAAGGTCAAGGAAGTTACGATTAACCAAAAGCTAGTTGATGAAGTGGGTAAGGACATGAAGTTGGTCTTCACACCATTACACGGAACGGGCCGGATGTTAGGCGAAAAAGCCTTGAAGAATGCCGGTTTCAAGAATTTCAGTGTCGTTAAAGAACAGGCCGTTGCGGATCCAGAATTCTCAACGGTTAAGTTCCCCAACCCTGAATTTCCAGAAGCCTTTAAGATGGCCATTGACTTAGGCAAAAAGGAAGACGCTGACGTTTTGATTGCCGTTGACCCTGATGCTGACCGCTTAGGAACTGCGGTTCGACAACCCGATGGGGAATACGTCTTATTAACGGGAAACCAGATTGCGGCTGTCTTATTGCACTACATCTTACAAGCAAACAAGGATGCAGGGACGTTGCCTGACAACGCCGCAGCCGTGAAGTCGATCGTTTCCTCTGAATTTGCTACTAAGATTGCCAAATCTTACGGCGTTCAGATGATCAACGTTTTGACTGGGTTTAAGTACATCGCTGAACAGATTGAACATTTCGAAGCTACCGGCGAACATACTTACATGTTTGGGTTTGAAGAAAGCTACGGTTACTTGATCAAACCGTTCGTTCACGACAAGGATGCCATTCAAACCACGGTACTCTTAGCCGAAGTTGCTGCTTATTACAAGCAACAAGGTAAGAACCTTTACGATGGTTTACAAGATCTCTTTGCAGAATACGGGTACTTCCGTGAAAAGACGACCTCTGAAGAATTTGATGGGGTTGGCGGTAGCGAAAAGATTGCGGCTTTGATGACGAAGTTCCGTGAAGAAGCGCCAACCGACTTTGCCGGTTATACGGTCGATTCTACCGAAGACTTCCAGAGCCAGACTGAAACGTTTTCTGACGGGCATACGGCACCAATTGCCTTGCCAGAAGCTAACGTGTTGAAGTACAAGTTGACCGACGGAACTTGGATCGCAATTCGTCCATCTGGGACCGAACCTAAGATCAAGTTTTACATCGGGACGCTTGGTGATAGCCTTGCTGAAGCCAATAATAAGTTGGCACAGTTTGAAGCTGCCATTCAAGCATTTATTAAAGAATAATCGCCTTTTGGTCGCACGTTTCGACCATAATAATAGAAAAAAACCATTCAGAAATATTTCTGAATGGTTTTTTTGATTGATGTTAATCTGACATCAACTAAGCGTAGTCATTGGGGTCAGCCGCTAACGGTTGGTACTGATCCATCGCGGCGTCGCGATAGTCCCACCATTCATTTTCGTAGCCGATGAAGCCCGCTGCGGTCATCGCTGCATCTAAAATTTGGTAGTAGTGATTTTGCAGGGGCGTTCGGGGGGCATCCCGGTGCGCGGCTGCCGTGAAATCGTCAAAAGCGGTTGGCATGGGACATTCTTTACCCTGCGCATCGGTCAGCGTTAAATCCAACGTAACGCCCTTTTGGTGGCTAAAATTCGGATTAGGTTTTGCGACAAATTCGGGATCGGGATAAACCTCAAAGAGGTGCTCTTGTGCACTAACTGGGCGGTAGGCGTCCCAAATTTTGAGGCGGAAGCCCTGGTCCTTGACGAGTTCGCTAGCCCGAGCAAGTTTTTGAGCCGTCCCGGTTCGGATAATGGCGGTTGTAAAGTCGTAAACCACCTGATGAGTGAAGTTGTTAGTTGTCGCGTAACGGAGATCAATAATGATATCGGGGTCGAGCTTTTGAATGTTTGTAAACCCTATGGCTTCGGCTTGCATAACACGGCCTCCCTGTTTGTTTGATTAAATTAATTGTAACGAAGATTCCCGTTATTTGCTGAGAAAGCGAATTCATAAACTGACAAACTTTAAACTAGCTTTTAATAATTAGCCTTGATATGATGGATAGCGTTGCATAAAAGTATTTATATCGAGGTGAAGCCTATGAGTCGGCAAACGAAACGTGCCATTTTTATTTTAGTATTTAGTGAATTTTTAGTCTGTTTAGGAATTAGTTTAGTGATTCCCGTCATGCCGTTTATTAAGAACGAGCTTCATTTAACTGCGACTGATATGGGAATTATGAACGCGTTATTCGCGTTGGCCCAATTTGTGGCTTCACCCATTATTGGTCGGGTCTCGGACCGCATTGGTCGTAAACCAGTTTTGACCGTTGGCCTGATACTTTACATGGTTTCGGAGTTTCTATTCGCCTTGACTAATCAGTTGTGGGTCTTCAACGTTTCTCGAATCGTGGGCGGACTTTCCGCTGCGATGGTTGTACCTACCGCCATGGCGTTAGCGTCAGACATTACGACGAAACGCCAACGCGCCCGTGTGATTGGCTGGTTATCAGCCGCATTTAGTGGGGGCTTAATCTTAGGCCCGGGAATTGGTGGTATTCTAGCTGGAATCAGTTATAAGACGCCGTTTTGGGTCGCCGGGGGCTTAGGGTTATTGAGCGCCATCGTCCTAGTCGTCTTATTACCAGCGGACCGTGACATTGATCCCGACCGCGAAGATAATGCGGAAAATGCACCTGAATCACACCATCCCATGTCACGCGCATTCTGGACGTTGCCCATTATCATCCTATTCACAATGATTTTGGTTTCTTCGTTTGGCTTACAAGGATTTGAAAGTATTTATAGTATTTACGTGAACGAAGTCTTTCACTTTAGTCTGAATAACATCGCGTTAGTTTTGACACTCAACGGGTTGATCTCGCTGTTTCTACAAGTGGCGTTGTTTGATACCTTTGTCCAACGCTTTGGTGAGCGGCGGGTCATCCGGGTTTGCTTTGCCGCTGCGGCCATCTGTACGATTTGGATTACCCAAGCCCACACGAAGCTAGAAGTCATGATTGCGACCTTAGTTATTTTCTCCGCGTTTGACTTGTTACGGCCAGCCATTACCACGTTACTAACCAAGGCCAGTGAATCCAATCAGGGGCTGATTAACGGTTTGAACATGTCACTGACCAGTGTTGGGAACATTGTTGGGCCGATTATGTCCGGGATGTTATTGGACATGAATTACCATTACCCATACATTGTCGTGGCCGTTTTCTTAATTGTGTCGTACTTGATGGCATTCATGCTACGGTTACCAGGGCAATCTAATAAAATTAAACAAGCTTAAAGCTAGAAAAATCGGGATTCGGAAAGTCTTAAATGATTTCTGAATCCCGATTTTGCCTCCTTAGCGCAATCCAGTAGTGCCGCTTGCGGTTTGGTTGCGTCCTGAAAGGGCCTTTGTTACACTTAGGCCAAACTAACGGCGTGAAGGATGGTGGCTTATTATGGGAATGCATCAATATTTACAAAGTTTGAGTAACTTAGAAACGATTCAGCGGGCTCCGGGGTTCTTTAAGTATCAGAATCATTCCGTGGCAGCCCATTCATTCAAGGTGGCGGAAACGGCCCAGTTTTTAGGCGACGTTGAAGAAAATGCCGGTCAACAGGTGAACTGGCGCGCTTTGTACGAGAAAGCCCTCAACCATGACTATAACGAACGGTTTATTGGTGATATTAAGACGCCGGTAAAATACGCCACCCCAACACTGCGGACGATGTTGGCGGATGTGGAGCACGAACTCTCCCAAAACTTTGTCCATAATGAAATTCCGGCCGAATTTCAAGCGGCGTACTCCCGCCGGCTGTCTGAAGGAAAAGACGACACGTTAGAAGGACAGATTTTGTCCGTTGCGGATAAGATCGACTTATTATATGAATCCTTTGGCGAAATTCAAAAGGGTAATCCAGAGCCGGTCTTTACGGATATTTACCGTGAAAGTTTGAAAACGATTGTGGCGTTTAAGCAGATGGCGAGCGTTCAATATTTCTTAAAGGCCGTGCTACCAGAAATGTTGGCCGAACCATTTACGAATCAGGATCATTTGCGGGCGTTGACGAGTCAGATTTTAACGACGGATCAGCAATCCGATTAATGGCGAAAGTATGTTCGATGTGCTAAAATAAATAGCGGTTTTAAAGGGATAGGGAGCACGGCTGCCTATCTTTTTTGAAGTGTGAACTTCTAGTAACGATTATTGTAAATAAAGATGAGTCTCAAAGGAGGAGTCACGTTTGATTGATCGAGTAAATAACAACAAGTTTGACTTAGTTTCGGACTATCAACCAACTGGTGATCAACCCCAAGCTATCCAGCAGTTAACAGCTGGAATTGAAGCGGGGGAAAAAGAACAAGTTTTGATGGGTGCGACCGGGACCGGGAAAACGTTCACGATTTCGAATGTCATTGCCCAAGTTAATAAGCCAACCCTGATTCTTTCACATAACAAGACGTTGGCCGGGCAGCTTTACGGCGAATTTAAAAAGTTTTTCCCGAATAACGCGGTTGAATACTTTGTCAGTTATTATGACTATTATCAACCAGAAGCGTACGTTCCTTCGAGTGATACTTACATTGAAAAAGATTCCGCGATTAATGATGAAATTGATAAGTTGCGACATTCCGCAACCAGTTCCTTACTTGAACGAAACGACGTCATCGTAGTGGCTTCCGTCTCCAGTATCTTTGGTTTAGGGGACCCGACTGAGTATAAGAACCACGTTGTTTCATTACGGGTCGGGATGCAGATTGACCGTAATGATTTGTTACGTAAATTAGTGGATATTCAATTTGATCGTAATGATATTGATTTTCAACGGGGCCGGTTCCGAGTCCACGGTGACGTGGTCGAAATTTTCCCAGCTTCACGGGATGACCACGCGTTACGAGTAGAATTCTTTGGCGATGAGATCGACCGGATTCGAGAAATCGATGCGTTGACGGGTGAAGTGGTCGGTGATCGTGATCACGTGGCTATTTTTCCAGCGACCCACTTTATGACGAACGACGCGATTATGGAACACGCGATTAATGGTATCGAAAATGAATTGGATGGCCGTCTCAAGGAATTGACAACGGATGGCAAGTTGCTTGAAGCCCAGCGTTTAAAGCAACGGACCACTTATGATATTGAAATGCTTAAAGAAATGGGCTACACCAGTGGAATTGAAAACTATTCCCGCTTTATGGATGGTCGTAAACCTGGTGAACCACCGTACACGTTATTAGACTTCTTCCCCAAAGATTTCTTAATGGTGGTCGATGAATCTCACGTGACGATGCCGCAAGTACGCGGGATGTATAACGGTGACCGTGCCCGCAAACAAATGTTAGTCGATTACGGGTTCCGGTTGCCGAGTGCGCTGGATAACCGGCCGTTAAAGCTTGAAGAAGTGGAACAACACATTAATCAAGTCGTTTACATGTCAGCGACCCCCGGACCATACGAAATGGACCGGACAAAGCACGTGATTCAACAAATTATTCGGCCAACCGGTTTGTTAGATCCAACGATTGAAGTCCGCCCAATTATGGGACAAATCGATGACCTTGTCGGCGAAATCAATAAACGGATTGAGCGGGATGAACGGGTCTTTGTGACAACGTTGACTAAGAAAATGTCTGAAGATTTGACGGACTATTTAAAGGATTTAGGAATCAAGGTTCAGTACTTGCATAGTGACATCAAGACCTTGGAGCGGACGAAGATTATCCGGGACTTGCGATTAGGCAAGTTCGACGTGTTAGTCGGAATTAACTTGTTGCGTGAAGGGATTGACGTTCCTGAAGTTTCGTTGGTTGCCATTTTGGACGCCGATAAGGAAGGTTTCCTACGTAATGAACGGTCACTTATTCAAACGATTGGTCGGGCTGCGCGTAACGAACACGGTTCGGTTATAATGTATGCGGATCATACGACTGATTCGATGCAGGCAGCCATTGACGAAACGGCACGCCGGCGTAAGATTCAGATGCAGTACAATGAAGATCATCACATTACGCCACGGACAATCAAGAAGGCCATTCCGGAATTAATCGCGTCGACCAAACAGACGGAAGATAGCGGTAAGAAGGATGACTTCTTAGAAACCGACTTCGACGATATGACGCACGAACAACAACTTGATATGATTAGCAAATTAGAAGAACAAATGAAGACCGCTGCCAAGAAACTCGACTTTGAACAAGCCGCAACTTTGCGTGATACGGTCATGGAATTGAAAGCACAGATCAGCTAGGAGGTCTTTTTTTGGCAAATGATAAGATTATCATCCACGGTGCGCGGGCGCATAATTTAAAGAACATTGACGTAACGATTCCCCGCAACAAGTTAGTGGTTATTACCGGCTTGTCCGGTTCTGGGAAAAGCTCGTTAGCGTTTGATACACTCTATGCGGAAGGGCAACGGCGTTACGTCGAAAGTTTATCAGCGTACGCTCGGCAATTCTTAGGGCAGATGCAAAAGCCCGACGTGGATTCGATTGACGGGTTAAGCCCGGCAATTTCCATTGATCAAAAGACGACCTCAAAGAACCCGCGGTCGACCGTCGGAACGGTTACCGAAATCAATGATTACTTACGGTTATTATGGGCACGAGTGGGCCAACCAATCTGTCCAAATGACGGAACGCCGATTGCGAGCCAAACCGTTGAACAGATGGTTGACCGGGTTCAGAAGCTGGCTGAGCGAACAAAGCTACAAATTTTATCACCGATTGTGCGCCAGAAAAAGGGTGAACACAAAAAGGTTTTTGAAAAGATCAAGCGTGAAGGCTTTGTCCGGGTTCGAGTGGACGGCGACATTCGTGATATTAGTGAAGACTTTGATTTAGATAAAAATAAACAACACACGATTGAAATCGTGATTGACCGGATCGTTGTTAAACCCGGCGACCGCTCCCGGTTGTTCGACTCATTTGAAGCCGCACTCCGGTTGAGCGGCGGGTACGCCATTGCTGACGTGATTGGCGGCGACCCAATTCTGTTTTCTGAACACTACGCTTGTCCGGTCTGTGGGTTTACCGTGGGCGAACTTGAACCCCGGTTATTCTCATTTAACGCCCCTCAAGGTGCCTGCCCAGATTGTGAAGGCTTAGGGGTTAAGCTGGAAGTTGACGAAGACTTAGTTGTTCCGGATAAGACGATGACGTTGGCGGAAGGTGCGTTGGCGCCTTGGAACCCAATCAGTTCACAGTACTATCCAGAAATGTTGAAACAAGCTTGCGAACAATTAAAGATTCCGTTGGACGTGCCTTACGAGAACTTATCTAAGGCTGACCAACAGACTGTCTTATATGGTTCCAATGGCAAGACGTTCCACTTCCATTATCAAAATGATTTTGGTGGGGTTCGGGATGTTGACGCCGTCTTTGAAGGGGTTATCAACAACGTTGACCGGCGTTATCACGAAACGAACAGTGACTTTACCCGTGACGTGATGCGCAAGTACATGACCGAATTAACTTGTCAGACTTGTCATGGTTTCCGTTTGAACCGTAAAGCCCTTTCCGTTAAGGTCGGCGGCGAACACATCGGAATGGTTTCGGACTTGGCTATTGGGAAGGAAATCGACTTCTTTAAGGGGTTGAAGTTCTCTGAACAAGACTTAGTCATTGCCCAACCAATTTTAAAAGAAATTAAAGACCGGCTATCCTTCCTGCGCAACGTGGGCTTGGCCTACTTAACGCTCAGTCGTTCAGCACGGACGTTATCTGGTGGGGAAGCGCAACGGATTCGGTTAGCAACCCAAATCGGGTCGAACTTATCCGGAGTGCTCTACATTTTGGATGAACCTTCAATTGGGCTGCACCAGCGTGATAATGACCGGTTAATTAGCTCATTGAAAAAGATGCGGGACCTTGGCAATACGCTGATCGTGGTTGAACATGATGAGGATACCATGCGGGCCGCGGACTACCTGATCGACATTGGTCCTGGAGCTGGCGAAAACGGTGGTGAAGTTATGGCCGCCGGAACGCCTAAGCAGGTAGCACGTTCCCGGAAATCTTTGACGGGACAATACTTGGCCGGCAAACGGTTTATTCCGGTACCAGAAAAGCGCCGTCCTGGAAACGGTAAAAAGATCAAGGTGACCGGCGCCGCTGAAAACAACTTGAAGGACATTACCGTAGATTTTCCACTCGGGGAATTTGTGGTCGTGACCGGTGTTTCTGGCTCTGGTAAATCAACGTTAGTCAACGACGTGCTCAAGCGGGCATTGGCACAAAAGCTCAACCGTAATTCTGAAAAACCCGGTCAGTATAAGAGTATTAGTGGGGTCAAGAATATTGAACGGCTAGTGAACATTGATCAAAGTCCAATCGGGCGGACGCCACGGAGTAATCCAGCGACCTATACCGGGGTCTTTGACAATATCCGTGATCTATTTGCCCAAACGAACGAGGCCAAGTTACGGGGTTACCAAAAGGGCCGCTTTAGTTTCAACATCAAGGGCGGTCGTTGTGAAGCTTGTCATGGTGATGGCATCTTGAAGATTGAAATGAACTTCTTACCGGACGTCTTTGTGCCGTGTGAAGTTTGTCATGGCAAACAGTATAATTCTGAAACGCTAGAAGTTGAATATAAGGGCAAAAACATTGCCGATGTTTTACAAATGACAGCGTCCGAAGCGCTCGCCTTCTTTGAACCAATTCCTAAGATTCGGCGGAAGCTCCAGACCTTGGTCGACGTTGGCCTTGGCTACGTTAAACTTGGCCAGTCAGCGACGACCCTTTCCGGTGGGGAAGCCCAACGGATGAAGTTAGCGTCTGAACTCCATAAGCAACAGTCTGGTAAGAACTTCTACATCTTAGATGAACCAACGACCGGGTTGCATAGTGAAGATATTCGGCGCTTGATTGGGGTCTTGAACCGCCTCGTTGATGCGGGAAATACGGTCCTAATTATTGAACATAACTTGGACGTCGTGAAGTCGGCCGATTACTTGATCGATTTAGGACCAGAAGGTGGCGACGGTGGTGGTACCGTCGTCGCCACTGGGACTCCTGAAGAAGTTGCGGAAGAACCAAAGAGTTATACCGGTCAGTATTTAAAGCCGGTCCTCGAACGCGACCGGGCACGGGAAGCAGCGGAGACTGCCAAATAATTGACTGAGTGTGCTACACTGAACTTGTAATGTAATTTTAACTAGAGGAGTGTTTTTAATGGCTAAAGTAGAAAGTTTTACGTTAGATCATACCAAAGTTTTAGCACCTTACGTTCGTAAAATTACGGTGGAACATGGTCCTAAGGGCGATGCCATCACCAACTTTGATTTACGGTTAGTTCAACCTAATAAGGCTGCCATCGATACGGCAGGCTTACACACGATTGAGCATATGTTGGCCGGGTTATTGCGTGACCGGATGGACGGCGTTATCGACTGTTCACCATTTGGTTGCCGGACTGGTTTCCATTTGATTACTTGGGGTGAACACGACACGGTTGAAGTGGCTAAAGCGTTGAAGTCCTCGTTAGAATTTATTGCGGGTCCCGCTAAGTGGGAAGACGTGCAAGGCACAACGATCGACAGTTGTGGGAACTACAAGGACCACTCCCTATTTTCTGCTAAGGAATGGGCCAAATTGATTCTTTCACAAGGAATTTCATCAGACCCATTCGTCCGTAAAGTGGTTGAATAAGGGTTACTAAAATTAAAATAAATCAGTGCGCTACCCAATTTTCAGTGATTGAGAATTGGGTAGCGCACTTTTTTGGTTGAGTGGGTTTATAACCATACGATGCAAAAATTAATGAATAAATGTATAAATATCCGTAAAATAAGTGAATATTTGGAAAATAACGAATATTCTATAAAAATAGTTGCATAACATTAAAACGGGTGGTACGATACTGTCATTGAGAAATACGAAAATAATTATTTACGGAGGGTTATATCAATGGTCGAACAAAACGAAAAAATTATTCTTGCTTATTCTGGTGGGTTAGATACATCCGTTGCAATCAGTTGGTTGAAGGACAAGGGCTACGACGTGGTCGCTTGTGGAATCGATGTTGGTGAAGGTAAAGACATGGATGCCATCAAGGACAAGGCTTTAAAGCTTGGTGCCGTTGCGTCTTACATGATTGATGCAAAACAAGAATTTGCAGAAGAATACGCCTTGATTGCCCTCCAAGGACACACCTTGTACGAAGGGGAATACCCATTAGTTTCTGCTTTATCACGGCCATTGATTGCCAAGAAGCTCGTTGACCTTGCTAAAAAGGAACACGCGGTTGCGATTGCGCATGGTTGTACCGGTAAAGGGAACGACCAAGTTCGTTTCGAAGTTGCCATTCACGCATTGGCACCAGATATTAAAATTGAAGCCCCCGTTCGTGACTGGCACTGGTCACGTGAAGAAGAAATTGATTACGCTAAGAAACACAACATTCCCGTACCAATCAACTTGGACAGCCCGTATTCAATCGACGAAAACTTATGGGGCCGGGCCAACGAATGTGGTATCTTGGAAGACCCTTGGGAAGGCGCACCAGCCGATGCCTTTGATCGGACGAAGGCGTTAGCTGATACTCCTGATACGCCAACGACGTTAGAAATTACGTTTGAAGCCGGGGTTCCAGTTGCCTTAGACGGTGAAGCAATGAACTTGGCCGACTTAATTATTAAATTAGACAAGATTGCTGGCGAACACGGGATTGGCCGGATCGACCACATTGAAAACCGGTTAGTCGGAATTAAATCACGTGAAGTTTATGAAGCACCCGCAGCGACCGTCTTATTAAAGGCCCACAAGGATTTGGAAGACTTGACCTTTGAACGGGAATTAGCCCACTTCAAACCAATCATCGAACAAAAATTAGCTGATACGATTTACAACGGCTTATGGTTCTCACCATTGATGGAAGCCATGGTTGCCTTCCTGAAGCAGACGCAACAAGTTGTTAACGGCGTCGTTCGGGTTCAACTCTTTAAAGGAAATGTGATTACGGAAGGCCGGAAGTCACCAAATTCCTTGTACGATAAAGATTTAGCAACTTATACTGCGGCAGATTCATTTGATCAACAGGCTGCGGTTGGCTTTATCAAGTTATGGGGCTTACCAACTCAGGTTAACGCCCAAGTTCAGGCTAAGGTTCAAGCTGACGCCAAAGCAAAAATTAACAAGGAACACGCCTAATGAGTACAAAAAAATTATGGGGTGGCCGGTTCACTGAGACCGGTGCCAAGTACGTGGATGATTTTGGTGCGTCAATCGGATTCGATCAATTGTTAGCTGCTGAAGACATTGCCGGCTCACTTGCACACGTCAAAATGTTAAAGAAGACGGGTATTTTACCCGCCGAAGACGTGGACAAAATTGTAGCAGGTCTTGAAACTTTAGACGAACGCTTGAAACAAGGCAAACTGGAATTTTCAACCGTCAATGAAGATATTCACATGAATATTGAATCATTGCTAACGGAAGAAATCGGTCCGGTAGCTGGTAAATTACACACCGCTCGTTCACGGAACGACCAAGTTGCAACGGATTTTCACCTTTATATGAAACATCAGTTACCTAAAATTTTAGACCGGTTACATGCCCTTGAAGAAGTCTTGGTGGATAAGGCCAGTGAAAACGTTGAGACCGTGATGCCTGGGTATACGCATTTACAACACGCCCAACCAATCTCTTACGCGCACTACCTGTTAGCTTATTACCAAATGTTTAAGCGTGACATGGAACGGTTTGAATTCAATATGCAGCATACGGATATTTCACCGTTGGGGGCCGCAGCCTTAGCTGGAACGACTTTCCCGATTGATCGTGAATATAGCGCTAAATTATTGGGCTTCAGTCAGGTTTATCACAATAGTCTGGACGCCGTTTCCGACCGGGACTTTGTCCTTGAATTCTTGAGTAACGCTTCGATTCTGATGATGCACCTATCACGTTTTTGTGAGGAAATCGTTAGCTGGAGCAGTTATGAATTTAAGTACATTAGCTTGAGTGATCAATTCTCAACCGGGAGTTCAATTATGCCCCAGAAGAAGAATCCAGATATGGCCGAGTTAATTCGTGGTAAGTCTGGTCGGGTCTACGGGAACTTAATGGGCTTGTTGACTGTAATGAAGGCTATTCCGTTGGCTTATAACAAAGATTTACAAGAAGATAAGGAAGGCGCCTTTGACACCGTAACGACCATATTAACGAGTTTGCACGTCTTTACGGGGATGCTGGCGACCTTGACCGTTAATGAAGACCGCATGGCACACGCGACGACTAACGATTTCTCAAATGCCACTGAATTGGCTGATTACTTAGCCAATAAGGGGATTCCATTCCGTCAGGCCCATGCGATCGTGGGCAAGCTGGTCCTCGACGGGTTGAAGAAGAACCGGCCATTACAAGATATTCCATTGAGCGAATACCAAGAAATTTCGCCGTTGATTCAAGAAGACGTTTACCATGACTTGGATGCCAAGGTAGCTGTCGAACGGCGGCACTCACTTGGTGGAACTGGTTTTGACCAAATTAAACTAGAATTAAAGCGGGCACAACAACAGCTCGATGCTTATCAAGCTTCAAATAACGATTAAAATACCTAAAATCGTTGATATCAGGTTACCGCTTCGTCAGACAGAATCAGCGTGCTGTGGGGGACGGTTCCAGCCAAAGAGCGGTCTGAAACATCGGTTCAAAGCCGATAAACCACGTCTTTGAATCGCCCAACAATAGTAGCTGGCGGAAACCCGCCAGCTACTATTGTTAACACGGCACGCAGATTCTGTCTGCCTTCGCTAAATGTAATTATTAATTTAAGGGTAATCATCTAAGGTGATCGGAGGTTGTCGCTGATAGCATCAGTCGTGATGGTGGTGTTGGCCGATGACTTTTTGGCCTTACACCACGGGCGAGGGTTGAGACCGCTTTTAGGCTTAACCCGGTCCCACGACTGCATGTTATCAGCGACAACCGAAATAGGTCGTAAGCGATTAGATTTCAACTTAAAATTGATATCGTAAAATAAGAAAACACCAAGGTGAAGGCATCTTGGTGTTTTCTTGTGGGTTCTAGGCGCTAAATTTTAAAGCATTGTTAAATCCGTTACAAAAATTGGAAACTCTTTCATCAACTGGTATGATGGAGTTAAATAGTATATTGGAGATGTTGCTTATGTTTGACGATCATCGTTGGGGATTCGACTGGACAGAGTTTATGACCGGGATCGTGTTCCTCGTTGCCGCCTATTTTGTTATGAAACAACCGAAGGCCGCGTTGTTGAGTTTGGTCTTCCTATTCGCAATTGCTGCGATTATTAGTGGGATTACTACCATTGCAGGTTATACCAAGTTGCGACGTGAAACGGGACTTCGTGCGAACTTTGCCCTGGTTTTTGCCATTATCGATATTTTAGTGGGATTGTTATTCTTATTCCACGCACCAACGGGTATTTTGGTACTCGGTTACCTCTTTGCATTCTGGTTCTTGATCGATTCGATCGAGCGATTAACAGTCGCATCACACTTGAAGGTCTTTGGGATGGGGTATTACATCCTTTCACTGATTTTTGATATTATCACGCTGGTATTAGGGCTCATGCTACTATTCAGCCCGGTCGTCGCTGCCTTTACGTTTAACGTTTTGGTCAGCTTCTACTTCGCAGTCTTTGGGATCAACGCAATCTTAATCGCGTTTGCACGGCGCAACTAGATTGTTATTTAACTGAATTAACGATGAACAAACATGGGTCGGCCGGTGCTTAAACGTACTGGGTTGGCCCATTGTTTTAGGCATGCCGGCGACTAAAATTGGTCATGACACACCCGGTATGTTATACTACCAACATTATGGACTAAAGGGAGCAAAAACATGGCAGATTCGTTACAATTGGTCATTGTCTCTGGAATGAGTGGCGCTGGGAAGACAGTTGCCGTCCAGAGTTTTGAAGATCTCGGCTATTTCTGTATTGATAATATGCCGCCAGCCTTATTACCGAAGTTCTCAGAATTAGTGGAAGAGTCTGGTAAGATTGAAAAAGTTGCCCTGGTGATTGATTTACGATCACGCGCTTTTTATGATGAAATTATGGATATGTTGGCAAACGTCGATAATACTGACTTTGTCTCAACCAAAATCTTGTTCTTAGACGCCACTAACGAAGAGTTGGTCTCACGTTACAAGGAGACCCGGCGTTCCCATCCATTAGCGATGGAGGGGCGGATTATGGACGGTGTTCGTAAGGAACGTGAACTCTTAGCACCGCTAAAAGACCGTGCGTCTTACGTAATTGATACGTCGGCACTAACGCCACGTGAATTGCGCGAATCCATTTTTGATAAATTTGAAACGAGTCCCGATGAAACGTTCCACATTGAAATGTTATCCTTCGGGTTTAAATATGGTTTACCGATTGATGCGGATATTGTCATGGACGTCCGGTTCTTGCCTAACCCGTACTATGTGCCGGAGTTGAAGCACCATACCGGGTTGGAAAAACCAGTCTCTGACTACGTGATGAATCAACCGGCAACGGAGAAATTTTACCAGCAATTCCTCGGCATGTTGGAGAGCATCATGCCTGGCTACGAAGCGGAAGGCAAAACGAGCTTGACGATTGCGATTGGCTGTACCGGTGGCCAACACCGTTCAGTCGCCCTGGCTCAACGAATCGGTGAAGCCTTAGGTAAGAACTATAAGGTTCACATTAGCCACCGCGATATCGAAAAACGAAAGGAAACAGTTAATCGCTCATGAGAAAATATACGTTTAAAACTCAGCGACCAAAGATCGTCGTGATTGGCGGGGGAACTGGTTTACCAGTTGTCCTGAACGGTTTGCGTAAGCAAGCCGTTGACATCACGGCAATCGTGACGGTTGCTGATGATGGCGGGTCGTCCGGGATTATTCGGAATTACGTCAACGTCGTGCCACCTGGTGACATTCGAAACGTTATGGTTGCTTTGTCGAATTTACCACATATTTACAAAGATATTTTTCAGTACCGTTTTCAAGGTGATGACCAATTCTTTGCGGGGCATGCAATCGGTAATTTGATCATCGCAGCGTTGACTGAAATGAAGTCCGGGGTGTTTGATGCGGTCCAAGAACTGTCGAGAATGATGCAAGTGGATGGACACGTCTACCCAGCAGCTAATGAAGCCTTGACCTTACACGGCAGTTTTAAGGATGGTACTGAGTTGGTCGGTGAAGCTGAAATTACGGCCGCCCATAAGTCCCTGCAAAAAGTGTGGGTCACGGATAAGGACGGTAACGAACCGACCGCCGTGCAACCAGTAATTGACGCTATCATGGAAGCTGACCAAATCGTTCTTGGCCCCGGGAGTTTGTTTACGAGCATTTTACCTAACCTGATGATTAATAATATTGGGCGGGCAGTGTGTGCAACTGATGCTGAAGTTGTTTATATTTGTAACATTATGACGCAAAAGGGCGAAACCGATAATTTCTCGGACGCCGATCACGTGCGGGTCTTGAACCGGCACCTCGGAGAGAACTTTATTAATACCGTGTTAGTGAACACGGAAAAAGTTCCCGCCGATTACATGGATTTCCATAAATTTAACGAAGTTTCCCGCCAAGTCAGTCACGATTTTCGTGGCTTACGGGACCAACATTGCAAGGTGATCTCCTCGAACTTTTTAAAGCTTCGGGATAACGGGGCCTTTCATGATGGTGATCAAGTGGTCGCGGAACTGATGAATTTAGTTGGTCATTCCGATATTTTAAGATAGGAGGGGCCTGTGAATGTCATACGCCAGTGAAGTTAAAAAAGAACTTACCAACCTTACTGTCCATCGCGAGAATGCCAAAGCCGAACTAATGGCATTGATTCGAATGAATGGGACGATTAGCTTGGCCAATCACCATTTTATTCTGAATATTCAAACCGAAAATCCGGCCATCGCGCGGCGTATTTACCGGTTGCTCAAACAATTTTACGACGTAGCGAGTGAACTTATCGTTCGGCGTAAGATGAAACTTAACAAGAATAACTTGTACATCGTCCGCCTAAAAACGGGGACCGACATGGTGCTTGCTGATCTAGGGATTTTAAAGGACTATCAAATTGTAGAAGTTGCGCCAACGGAAGTCTTGACCGACGATGCAGCGGTTCGCTCGTATCTGCGGGGAGCCTTTTTAGCGGGCGGTTCCGTCAATAATCCGGAAACGTCGCGTTATCATTTGGAAATCTATTCCCTGTATGAAGAACATAACCGGATGATTTCAGAAATGATGAATCAGTACGGACTGAATTCACGGACGACCGATCGCCGGGGCGGCTTTATCACCTATATCAAGGAAGCTGAGAAAATCGCTGACTTTTTATCGCTGATTGGTGCGACTACTGGGATGTTGAAGTTTGAAGACGTCCGAATTATGCGCGATATGCGTAATTCGGTTAACCGGTTAGTGAACTGTGAAAATGCGAATATGGATAAGGTGGCCAACGCGTCCAGCAAACAAATTGAAAATATTTTGTTAATCGACGAGACGGTTGGATTGAAACAATTACCACCAAAGCTGCAAGAAGTGGCCGTAACGCGTTTGGAACACCGCGAAGTGAGCTTGAAAGAGTTGGGGACCCTCGTTCCTGGGGGCCCAATCTCGAAGTCGGGGATTAATCACCGACTACGGAAGATCAATCAATTCGCAGAACAAATCCAAAAAGATGCTTAACTACAAAAAATGGCTCTTTGTCAACGGCTGTTGATGAGGAACTTTATGAGGAAACCAATTCATTTTCGAATTGGTTTCCTTTTTTTGTTCTGAATTGTAAATTCAATCCGAATTCGTGTGTAAAAACGCGACCAATTTTTGTACCCGTACGCCGTCCGTTTGATTTGCTTTATTTTGCGATTAACGCCCTCTAAAGGGCCATTGGAGTAGGTACTTGCCATCATGTTTTTAATTAGAGACAGATGTTTACGATAGGTTTTAATGGTTGTTTCAAGCTGTGAACTGACTTTGTCAGTTCTACTTAAAGCTTCGATGAAACGTTGGTAATCTCTGGTTCTTAACGCATCCACTAAAGCGTGCGCTGTAAAGTAAGTATGTTGAAAAATTGGATCCAGTTCTAAGCCCTTTAAGATTAACTGTTCTTGAGTAAACCAGTCTTTTAGATGCGTAAACCATTGTGGTTTACGTGTTTCTAGATTTGAAT
>NZ_BTPW01000036.1:0-20838 GCF_036246185.1 Lactiplantibacillus paraxiangfangensis | reverse complement strand
GATAAACCTATGATAATTGCTAACTTTTCTTCAGGTGTAAATCTAGTTCTAGGCATAATAAAATCCCCTTAAGCATTGATAGATGAATTATTGTTTTTCATCTGTCAACCTTAAGGGGACTATAGCACCAACTGATTTTCAGTTGAGTTGATGTGCCTTTTTGTCTGGGTCCTACCATGTAGAAATTAGTTATTCCAACAAAAAATAAATTTAGTGAAGCCAGTCAGCACCCGAGTTCTGACTGACGAAGCGACCTAATTAAAGATGAGCCCGAGTCCCATAAAGACGACGAATGACAAACAAATAATGGTCGCATTTTTAATGGCTAAAATAAACGTCTCCGTTTTAACCTGTTTTTTGAGAAACAAGCGGGTATTTTTTAAGACTGGTATCACACTAAGTAACGTTAGTAAACTGAGCTTCGGTAAGACGCCCATCCATACGGCAACCATTAGGCAGACGTATCCCACGATATAACTCCACGCAAAGACCTGTAACATTACCGGTTTACCCAGATAATATAGAATAGTGTGGCGGCCTAACGCGATGTCTTCATCCATATCACAAATATTATTGGCCAACATGATGTTAGAAATCGCAAAAATAGCTATTCCAGATGCAATTAAGACTTCTAACGTATTGGTCGCGGTTATCGCAACTTTGTCATAGGTGTTGATAAAGACGGCAATCCAGAAAATCATAAAACCCATCGTGAATCCTGAGAAAAATTCCCCGAACGGACCGGACGAAATCGGCTTGGGTCCCCCGGCGTAAAAGTAGCCCACCGCGTAGGAATAGATCCCCATCCATAAAAGGGGTAGCCCGGTCCGCGTGACCAGCCACAGCCCCAGAATCAGCGAGAGTCCGCCCAACCCAAAGGTAATTGCCCGCGCCTGACGAATGGAAATTTGGTTCACCCCAACCACGTTAGTTGCTTCCAAAAACTCTTGGTTATCCGCGTTGCGGGGGGCGTGTAAAAAGTCCTGGTAGTTATCATTGGCATTAGTCGCCATGTGAAATAACGACGAGGCAATAAAAAACAGGATCAAATAGCCGAGGTGCACCTGATGGTAGTTATACACCGCGTATAACGTTCCTAAAACGAACGGTAAGACACTGGCAATCAGTGATTTAATCTCGACAAACTCGAGAAAAACTTTCGGTTTCAAAATAACGCCTCCTTTTGATTGACAACCTTAATAGTTATTTGTACCTTTGAATTAAATTGTATTTTAGAATGTGACTGGCTGCAAGTGTTGGCGTCTTAGCGACTTCGAGCCATTTCTAAGATTAACGGAGGAAGTTTTAAGTATGATGCAAACCATTTGGCAATCTAATAGTGCCGTAGAAGTCCAATTGGCGGCGCTTAAACCCTACCTAGCAAAACACGTGCAGATCGACAACGAGCCCATTAATAATCGGGTCCACGCACTCTTAGCCGCTGGTGGAAAATTTTTGCGTCCCGGATTTTTTTACTTATTTAGTCAGTTCGGAACTGACCAGGACCCCGTGCGACTTAAAGCCGGGGCCGCTGCCATGGAAATGTTGCACGTCGCAACTTTAATCCATGATGACGTCATCGACCAAGCACCCGAACGTCGAAACGTGACGACCATTCATAAAGATTACGGGCAACGTAATGCCATCTATGCCGGCGATCTACTGTTTACCTGCTACTTTGACCAGGTGCTAATTGCCGCCAAGCGTGCCGAAGATGTCCGCGTTAACACCGCTGCGATGCGTGCGATTCTTCAAGGCGAACTGGATCAGATGGCCCATAACTTTGACCCCCAGACAACGGTCGCTGACTATCTCGCCGTTGCACGGGGCAAAACTGCCCGCCTATTTAGCCTGAGCTGTGAACAAGGCGCCCACTTAGCCGAAGCACCTTTGAAAGTCGAACGACTTGCTAAAAAAATTGGTGAAACGATGGGCTTAGCCTACCAAATGTTAGATGACGTGCTAGATTACGCTGGCGATGAACACTTAACGCAAAAACCAGTCTTAGCTGATTTACGCGACGGTGTTTACTCGCTACCCTTAATTTACGCGCTCGAGCTTCAACCATCGATTGCTGAACAGCTACCGGTTCCCGGTGAGTCGATCAGTAACGAGCAGTTGCGCTTAATTCGTGACCAAGTCATCGTCTCTGGCGGGGTCACCAAAGCCCAAATGCTTGCGACCCAGTACACCCAAACTGCGCTGGATTTGATCGACCAGTTACCAACCGGCGACACGCAGCAGACTTTGCGCCAATTAGTGACCCAGTTGCTGGTGCGCAACCACTAATTATAAAACACGGATTAAATAACGAGTGTTAAATTAGTTAATTATGACTTAGCCCGGTCGTCGCTGATAACATGCGGTCGTGGGACCGGGGGAAGCCAAAGGACGGTCTTTCCCCTCGCCCGAAACACTTGCAAAAAGCGCAATTGTCCCGGACCGTCCGTGGTGTAAAGTCGGTAAAACCACCGCCTCAACACCACCCTCACGACTGATGCTATCAGCGCCAACCTCAGAATATCCAATGAATCTGGATTGTCAGAGATAATGAGACCTTCTATTTAGCGAAGGCGGGCGGGATTGGTGTGCTGTGTCGGCAATATCATCCGGTGGTTCTTAGCCGGATAATATTGCGGGGCGATGCAAAGACGCGGGTTATCGGCTTGGCATCGAGGTTCCAGACCGCACTACGGCTGGAGCCGTCCCCCATAGCACACCAGTCCCACCTGCCTGAACGGCTAATTTATGAACAATTGCCATTAAGGTACCAATTTAGTTTTATACGCCAAACAGCCGTTAGGACTCGAAAAAGGGTCCTAACGGCTGTTTATTTTGAACTTTAAAGTTTAGGCATCGCGGCCACGGTCCAAATCGTATAACCGTTTAAAACGGGGTGCCGTCGCGTATAATTCTTCCGGCGTGCCGGCCATGTCGAATTGGCCGTCTTCCAAGAAACGAACTTGATCGACATTTTCGACCCCGGCCAAATGGTGCGTGACCCAAAGAATCGTTTTGTCATGTAACACACGGAAAACCGTTGTTAACAAGTGTGCTTCCGTAATCGGGTCCAAGCTAACGGTCGGTTCATCTAAGATAATGATGGGTGCATTTTGTAATAGAATCCGCGCTAACGCGAGCCGTTGCCGTTCACCGCCTGAGAAGCGGGCCCCGCCCTCTTCAACGACGGTCTCGTAGCCGTCAGGAAGTGATTGGATCAGCGGTTCCAATTCGACTGCCTTCAACGCAGCCTTCACCTGTTCGTCACTGGCTTGTTCATTACCCATCCGAACGTTATTCATGATCGACGTATTAAACAAGTAAGGTTGTTGGTCCAGCACCCCAAAGAGTTGGGCGCGCTGATTTTGTAACCGACTAACCGGCACATCATTTAACTGAACGCTCCCTTGATCCGGCTGAACATCGCCTAGAATCAACTTTAACAAGGTACTCTTACCAGTCCCAGATGGCCCTAACAAGGCGAGTTTTTCCCCAGCCTTTAAGGTCAGGTTCAAGTGGTCAAAGATTTGATGATTCCCCGCCGAGTAACTGAAATCTAGGTCCGCAACTTGTAAAACTTGGAAAGGTTCCGTCAAAACGGTTTGGTCACTTTCATCGGCTGGTTTGGTGTCTAAGGCGTTCACCCGCCGAATCGACCGCTGATAACTTGGCCACTCGCTGACCCCTTGGCTGACAGAAAGCAACGCATCAACCAACGGGAAGACTGACAGAACAAAGGCTGCAATCCAGTTGGAACTAGCTGAGTCCGTTGTCCAATAGAAGCTACTCCAAATTAACAACGCAATACAGATCACCCCAAAGATCATCTGAATCGTAAAGTCTCGCCACCATTGGAACCGGTGATCTTGACGCCGTAACGCCGCAATCTTTTCAATTGGCTGGACTTCACGGTCATAAAAATCTTTTTGACGACCAGAAATCAACCAATCGCCGAGTCCCATAACCGCATCCGTCAGTTCAGTATAAAAGCTTTGTTGAATCTTTCGGCTCTGCGATTCACGCGCACCGTTTAAAAGGACGGACCACAGTGGCATTACAATCACAACTAATCCTAGTAGTAACAACATTAACAGCCCAAACCACCAACTGAAATAGCCCAGCGCAATGACAATAATGAGGTACATAATTAGCGCAATCACAGTCGGAAATACCGTCCGCAAATACAAGTTTTCAATGTGGTCGATATCATCAGCCAAAATGCTTAAGATATCCCCCGTTTGGAAATTCTGCCGAATCGCCACCGCGTGCTTAGCAACTGACTGGTAAAGTTTCTTACGAAAATCAGAAACGATTCGCAGTACCCAGTTGTGGCTGGTAATCCGTTCCGCATAACGAAACGCAGGCCGACCAATCCCGAATGCCCGGGTCAAAACGATGGGCACGTAGATCATCAAAATATTGTAGGGATGGCGTGCCGCCTTACTAATCAGGTACCCAGAGTTGAACATCAGTGCCGACCCACAGAAGAAGGTCATTAACCCTAGAAAGATGGTTAGCGCAAGCAACTTTTTATACTTCCGTAAGTAGGGCATTACCCACGTATCGTGTTTAAACGTTCCAAAAAAGTCTTTCATTACACTGCACCTACCATTTCATTACGTAGCCGCACGTACGCACCGTTTTGTGCTTCCAATTCGGCGGGCGTCCCCTGTTCAACGATTTGCCCATGGTCCATCACGAGCACGTAATCCATCTGATTAATCCAGTGAAGCCGGTGCGTCGCAAAGAAAACGAGGTGATCGTCTAAAACGGGTAAGATCGTCTTTTTCAACTCGGCTTCGGTTTCAATATCCAAATGCGCGGTTGGTTCATCAAATAACAGCACTTTACGCTTACTGTCGAGGAAGGCCCGGGCCAACGCAATCCGTTGTGCCTGACCACCACTGACGCCCCGCGCCCCTTCACCAATCTTGGTTTCAAGGCCATCCGGTAACGTCTTAATCCAAGCAGTTAAGCCCGCTTTTTCAGCCGCTTGACCAATCGCACTTAGTCCAGCATGGGGCTGATAAAACGCGATATTTTCAGCTAACGTCGCATGAAATAAGTACGGATTTTGAGGAATGTAGAAAAAGCTCTGTTGCCAAGCTTGTTGACTTAAATGCGTCACGGTCTGACCGTTGACTTGGACGGTGCCAGCGCCGGGTGTGGGTGTTAAAAAGCCCCCCAACAGATTAATCAGCGTTGATTTACCAGAACCCGAGGCCCCAATAATCCCGATGCGCTGATAACCACGCGCCGTAAAGCTGAGCTGCTTTAAAGCTGGCTCTTTTTGATCATAACTAAAATCAACGTTCGTTAAGCTCAAAGTACTATCCGCTTGCCAATCAAGCGGCGTCGTTCCGAGTTGTTCGCGTTCAGTCGGCACTGGTAACGCCAGCATGGCCTGAACGGCGCTAAACGCGTTTTTCCCGTTCAACGTGGCGTGGTAGTCACTGGCAAATTGGCGTAGCGGTAAGAAATAGTCTGGCGACAGTACTAAGATGACTAGTGCTGGTAATAAACTGATGGTACCGTCAACTAAACCGAAGCCTAAGAAAACCGCAACGACCGCAATCGAAAGCGTCGTGAAGAAATCGAGGGCAAACGTGGAGAGCATCGCAATTTTAATAACGGACATCGTTTGCTTACGATACCCTTCACTGACATGATATACGTTGTTAGCGTACTGCTTGCTGAGGCCCAGCTGTTTCAAAGTTGGCAACCCCCGCAAGGTATCCACAAAGTGATTGGACATCCGCTGATAGCCAACGTACTGCTTATCAGCCTTAGCTTGCGCCGCGTAGCCCAAAATAATCATAAATACGATGATTAATGGAAAAATGGCTAATAAAAATAAGGCTTCGCGCCAACGCAAAAACGCAATGTAAATCAAAATGACCCACGGAATGACCATCATATCAATGACTTTGATGACAACTAACATCAGGTACGTCTGCACCTTATCGATACCTTCCAAAGCGGTCGTAACGACGTTTCCAGTCCCAGTCTTCGCCACGTAACTCGGTCCCAACTGGTACAGTTTTTGCATCACTTGTCGACGCAAGTCCCCGCTAGTTTTTTCAACGATTGGATACATCAAGTGGTTTTTAATGACAACTAACAATTGACGTCCTACCCAGGCTAACGCAAAAATCAGCATCGGCTGAACGATCGTTCCTAAGCTGTGTAAGTGCCAAAGTCCGACAATGGCGACGGACAAGAAATAGGCTTGCGTAATAATACATAGACCTTCAATCACCGCTAACAAAACCAATAGAACCGTTAAGCGGCGCATCCCCGGTAGTTTAAATAAAGCTGGATCAAACACATTCGATCCCTCCCACCTTAAAAAAATTGAAAGGGCCGCGACTTGGCACTGCGGCCAAGTCCCGACCCTATTCGTGCTATTAAAGTAATTGTACCACCGCACGATGCGGCACACGGTTAAAATACACTGCTTTAAGAAGCCAAGCGCTTATAGAAGACCCAGTAGCTCCAAATGAAGTAGACCAGCATAATCGGTAATACCGACAACGCAATGACCGTCATCAAGTGAAGCGTATATGGTGAATTCGAAGCATTCTTAATCAAAATACTGTTAGCGGCGTTGTTTGCAACCATCACCCGTGGGAAGAGCCCGTTAAATAACAGGACGACCACGTCGATCAACGACAACCCACTACTAATAAAGGATAACCATTCGTGGTTCCCGTAGACCCCATAAGTGGCTAAGCAGGTCAGCACGACCAATGCAACGACTAAAATCAACGTTGAAATTGGTTTCTTCGTGAAGAAATCCGTGCTGAAGAAGAGCAGGATGGCGAAGACGACTTCACCAGCAAACAGGACCCAATAGAGTGGTTTAGCCCACTTGAGTGCCCGTTCACGTAACGTCCCGGTCGTCTTTAAGCGGATAAAGTTCAGACCGTGCAAGTAGCAGAGTAACGTAACCGCAACCCCACCAACGATTGAGAACAAGTTCACGTAGTCGGTAAAGTGCGCCGTCATGTCGCCATTGGCATTGATTGGCATCCCTTTGACCATGGCAGTGAACATCATCCCAAATAAGAACGCGGCACAACCACTACCAATGGCTGCAGCCCATTCCCAGAAATTCCGACCGGCATCACTTTCCATCCGGCTCCGAAATTCGAAGGAGACGCCCCGCATGATCAAGGCTACTAAGATCAACAATAGGATTAAATAGAACCCTGAGAACAAGGATGCGTACCACATTGGGAACGAAGCAAACATCGCCCCACCAGCAGTAATCAACCAAACTTCATTGGCATCCCAGTGCGGACCAATCGTATGAATAACGACGTCGCGTTCTTCACGCGTCTGCGCCAAACTTTTAATGGCCATCCCAACCCCGAAGTCAAATCCTTCCAAGAAGAAGAAGCCACTAAACAAAACGCCAACCAGAACAAACCATAAAAATTGTAAATTACTCATGGCTGAACGCCTCCTTACCATAAGGATCGTATGGTGCGTCATCAGGCGTATTCAACAAGTCGTCCGGACCATGATGGAGTGCACGCCGTGATAAGACAATCATCACAATACCTAATCCACTAAACAGGCAGAAGTAAATAATATTTGAAGTTAATAACGAAGCCACACTGACATTTGGTGAAACGGCGTCGGCAATCGTTAACAATCCATAAACAACCCATGGATAACGACCCAATTCCGTAATGAACCAACCAGCCGTGTTAGCAACGAATGGTAGGAACGTGCAGATTCCGAGAACCCACAGGAACCAACGTTGCCGTTCAATCAGCGTTGAGCTTGCCCGGTTAAAGATCAACCCAACGATGGCAATCAACGCAAAGAGCCCGCCAGAGAAGGCCATTGTCCGGAAGCTCCAGAACAAGGTCTTCGTTGGAACGTAGTAATTCATGTCCTTACCGAACTTCTTATCGTACTTAGCATGCAATTCTTTATTGATTGCATTTTGACCCTTAACGTTACCTTGAAGCTTGTGGTAGCTTAAGATGTCCAAGACGTACGGTACTTCGATCGACCAATTCGTCTTATGGTTTTTAGTATCCATACCCGAAACGATCGCCCAAGCTGCTGGCGAACCAGAATCCTTGTACAGGCCTTCGGTTGCGGCAAACTTCATTGGTTGTTCTTTGATGATGGAACGGGTTTGAACGTCACCCATACCAACAACGCCAACCGTTGCCAACAGACCGATGATCAGACTAACTTTGATTGACTTGCGGAAGAACTGTACATTCTTCTTCTTTAAAAGTGCGAACGCGGCCATCCCTGCAACAACGAATGACCCCGTCACAAACGCACCAAACAAAACGTGTGGTAATTCATACCATAACTGCGGGTTCTTGATGACAGCGCTGAAGCTTGTCATTTGTGCCCGCCCAGTTTTAGCGTTGATCATGAAACCAACTGGGTTTTGCATGAAGCTGTTGGCTGCTAAAATCCACATTGCGGAAATCATCGTCCCAATGGAAGTTAACCAAATAAATGCGCAGTGGATACCGGCGTTAAACCGATCCCAACCAAACATCCATAAACCAATAAACGTGGATTCCATGAAGAACGCAACCAAGGCTTCAATCGCCAACGGTGCGCCAAAAATGTCACCCATAAACCGTGAATATTCAGACCAATTCATCCCAAATTGAAATTCTTGAATTATCCCCGTCACTACCCCAACTGCAAAGCTAAGTAGGAAAATTCGACCCCAAAATTGCGCCATATGTTTGTACATTACGTCTTTTTTAACCACGTAAATTGTTTCCATAACTGCAACTACGAAGGCTAATCCAATCGATAATGGCACAAAGAAGAAATGAAACACCGTAGTCATTGCAAATTGAAAACGCGCTAAGGATACAATACTTAATCCGAGATTCATAATGGTCCCCCCTTTTTTATTAAATTGTCGCCCCCACTAACCCATCAAAGAAAGCGGAAACAATGATTCATCCTTATCATATCAACTGATAAGTGAAATTTCAATCAATCTCAACTTTTAATCCTAAAATAGTCAACTGCTTTAATTTTCAAAGTCGGTTGCTATTTCGATAATGATTACTTTACCAGCTTTTTAGCGGTTTTCCACCCTACTCAAATTGGTTTAAAAGACTAAAGCAGCGCGGTTTGTGCTTGTAAACTCGCTTTACAATCCAACTAATCAGCGTCTTAAATCATTTTATAGTATGAACATATACCCATATCATCTAAAAGATGCCCCATTTGCTCATTATAAAATTAATAACCGCTAACAAAACCGTTTATGCATGGTATATTCGTAATACGAAATAGATTAAATCATTGCGAGGAGTAAATAATGAACAGAAAACCGCAAACCAAACCGGTCATTGACCGATATAAGATGTTTAAGTACGGTAAGCATTGGGTATACGCGGGAATCACATTAGCTAGTGTGGGGACAACGCTATTAATGACGACCAACGCTCAAGCAGCCGATACAAACAATGGCTCCGATGCACCAACCGCAGCCATTGCTGCACAGCCAACCATAGCAACTGAAGAGACAGCCGGAGCAGCGAATGGGGCCGCTGCTCCCGCCGGAACTGAAAGCAAAGAAACTAATGACGAGCAATCGTTACAAGACCAACCAACTGGCCTTCCAGGCACTGATGATTCAGGATCACAAGTGGCTGGCGGCAACGCCGGTAGTGATGCTTCGGGCCAAGGTTCACAAGGTAGCGATGCAACCCAGTCAGAAACTGGTAGTTCTGCTGTAAATAGTGACACATCAAATGGTTCTGAAGGAACCCCATCAGGCGATAGCGACGCGCAATCAGTTGACTCATCTGCTGATAGTCACGTGACTTCAAATGCTGTTTCTGATGGATCTAAACAACCAGCAGCTGAAACACCGACGCCTGATAAGGATCAATCCGTCTCACCCGTTCTTTCCGATGCCCGTTTAGCTGAGGACGCTTCCCACGGTCCCGTCTACACGACTGACGATAAAACGTTGGATCATCAAGGCAAAATCACCATTGAACAAACCGGTCCTTACGCCATTACCTGGAAAGAAGTTTCCACGACTAACCAGACGGAAACTAAGACCGTTACCCTCGACGCCAGCGATTTTGTTAACCTGATCAAAACGATTAACGACACAACTGGCAATACGGATAAATTGGCCGCAGCAAAGGCTAAGTATGAGGAAATGGTTGCCCAGTTAAAGGCCCTACCAAGCAAGGTTGCTAGCCAACTCGTGGGGAACTTGCTCTATCAAATGGTCTTTACTGGAACTGGCTCTCAAGCCCTATCCAATTTCCGGACCACGCTTGATCCAACCCGTTATCAGATTTCCAACACTTGGACCGGTCTTGATCCAGTGGCCTACGCCGCTGACCGTGAAGCCGCCGAAACGTATTACCCAGCAGCCGTAACTTGGTATAACAACGTTGCCAAAGAAACTTGGTCTCTTCCAGAATATAACGACCCAACGCAAAATGTTCGGGCAACTTATATTCAAAATGGTGATTCCACCAAGACCGTTGTTATCGGTCAAGGTTGGACTGAACGTCCCGACTGGATCGGCTACGTTTCTAAAATTTGGTACGACATGGGTTATAACATTTTGATGCCAAGCCAACGGGGCCAATTTTTAAGTGATGGTAACGACATGACCTTTGGTTACCAAGATAAGTACGACTGGTTGAACTGGGTTCGTTTAGTCGACGAACGCAACGGTAAAAACAGTGAAGTCGTCTTTTATGGTCAATCACTAGGTGCCGACACCGTCATCGAAGCCGCTTCCGTGCCAGGCCTTTCAAAATCAGTTAAGGCAGTCATTGCCGATGCTGGTTACGCAACCTTACCCGAACTAGGAAGTTCGCTATATAACAAGGCCGTTGCGGCAATTTCATCTAAATTAACGTCAATCGGTCTGCCCGCAATTACGAGCATTCCATTCTTGTCGTATGACCAAGTCCTAGCCGTCATCAACAACCGTTTGATGAAACAACAGGGCTTCAGTGTCGATGATATTTCCGGCGTGAGTGCTGCCAGCAAAGTAACGGTACCGCTGATGCTCATTCACACTGAAGACGATGCCTTTATTCCGTATACACAATCATTGGAACTGGCCGCCGCTAATAATTCCAAGATTAAAACTGTTTGGATTTTACCAGGCGAAGTTGGTGGTCACGCCGGGGCAAATAATGCGGTGCTCCAATACACGCAACACATTAAAGACTTCCTTGCTGAAGCAACCGCTACGGCAACGGACGTTGATACCGGCGAAGCCATTGACCCAGAAGATACTGAAATCATCACCCCTACTCCAGAACCAACGACTGATACGTCTGATCAAACTGATAGTGGGACCTCTACTCCGGAAACGCTACCTGATACGTCTGATCAAACCGCTAATGGTACCGATTCTGGGACAACCACGGTTGATCCTGAAGATGAGTTAGTTGAACAACCAACTACCGATTCGAATTCAGGTCAGAACACTCATTTGGATTCAAACGATAACGCTAAGGGACAAACAACGCTCAACCAGGCCAAGCCTGAAAATGTTGATCAGACTAACCCTGTCACATTGGACCCAACGGCAACTAAGACTACTTCAAAAGTTGACTCTCAAGCTAATAACGTTAACCTCAAAGTCTTAACCGCAACAACGGAAAGTCCCGTTAGTGCGGCTAGTTTAGCGGCAACCACTAACGTTACGACCAAACCATTGTTGAACTTAAACGCTAACGACCTTATTAAGGAAGATCAGAGTGGTTCCGTGGTCACGGCTAGCCTTAAGCATGACGATAGTACCCAAGCAAGTGCGTCAAGCTTTACGGTTGCTAGTGTGCCAACTCATACAACTGACATGACCGATACGACTGACACGACAACCGCAACACCAACTCAATTGGTCGATCACAGTGTCGCTTCAGAAACTCCGGCTGCCGCACAAGCGGACACCCTGCCACAGACTTCTGACAAGCCACAAACTTGGATTGCTGCGTTAGGTGCAAGCTTAGCCGCCTTAGCAACCGGCCTCTGGGCTAGTTTACGTCGTCGGTTTAACCGTTAATTAGCTATCTTCAATTGGCATTCCGTGTTATATTTAGCGACAGGATCCACGAGAAGAGGGTTAACCATGGAAATCGGCACACAAGTTAAGTTTCAACTAGAAGGTAAACCGTTTACTGGCACCATTGCCAAAGTGTATACCAACTCTTTCTTAATCGAATTTGAAAGTACGGACGCTGAAATTGTCGACAAATATCACGACAAAGTGGTCATTAGTCAAAAACAAGTTCAAGCCGTTCAATAAAAGAAACGCGATCTTCGTCTTGAAGATCGCGTTTCTTTTATTACATAATTTATAATCGCTACAACTACTATCCTAAATTAGCCACTCCGGCGGGCAGGGTCGGTGTGCTGTGAGGGACGGTCGCAGCCACAGTACGGTCTGCTCCCTCACTTTAAAGCCGATAACCCACGTCTTTAAAGCGCCCCGCAACATCAGTCGGCTAAGAACCACCGCCTAATGTTGCCGCCACTGCACACCAATCCTGCCCGCCTGCGCTTAAACTCATGTTTATTATTGTTATCAATCCCACTTACATTAAATATTCAGACGTTACCACTAAAAATGTCGTTCTGGATATTAGTATTACTTTGATAATCCAATTACTATTTATGCTTAAACCGTAATAACGCCGTCCCAATCAACGGGGTTAAAACCCCAGCCAAAATTGCTTCTGGCACCCCATTGGTCCCGACGATTGTTAATAAATATGGCATCAATTTACTCAAATCAACCTGGTAAAAGCCGGCCGCCTGATTCCGATACAACGTTCCAATTAGGCCCAAAACCAAGATTGTGTTCGTCAGTGACCCGGCGATTCCCGCCAAGGTCAACCCTAATTCAGCTTTGTGTCGGCGGTTGAACCAAATGAACACCCAACCAGCAACGACGCCGATTAAGATTCGTGGTAGGACCGAAACTAACGGGTTAGTAAACACCATCGGGGCCAACGGGCTGGTCGGTGCCACAAACGCCCGAATCCAGTCGATCATCCCCCAGATACCTCCAACTAATGCCCCGTCACGTGGTCCAAGTATGACAGCTGCGATAATTACCGTGATATGAATCGTTGTGATACTAAGGCCCGCCAATGGAATGTAGCCCAAAAATGGGACAACATTTTGGATAATAATAATTGCCATTAATACTGCTAATACACTTATGTGGTAAGCGTTTGACCGCCGCTGCATACTTGCCACCCCAATCTCTGAATTTAAGATACAAATCATTATAACATTGCCGATTTCACGCTACTAGTAAAATAGAAAACGGGCTTCACTGGATAACTAACTGTCCCGTGATGCCCGTTTATTTAAATTCTCAAGGTAAAAAAACTAAAATTACCGCAACCGCCGAAACAACATCATGGTTATCAGATTCGTCGACTAGCCTCAGCCAATATTATTATGATCCAAAACTCATCAAATCATCGGAGGTCGTCGCTGATAGCATCGGTCGTGAAGGTGGTGTCTGACCAGTGATTTTTCGGTCAGACACCACGGACGGTCCGGGGCAATTGCGCGTTTTGCAATTGTTCCGGGCGAGGCTCAAGACCGCTTCTCAGGCTTGAACCGGTCCCACGACCGCATGTTATCAGCGACAACCGGACTAAATTAAGACAGGTGCTATGAGCACCCAATCGTTCCTACTTATCGTTTTCACGTAAATTGGCACGAATCCGTGAATGCCGGTAGCTGTATAGGAAGTAGATAATAATCCCAATCGTGATCCAAATGGCAAACATGTGCCACGTGAACGCTTGTAAGTTAATCATTAAATAAATACATGCTAGAAACGATACAACTGGTAGTACCGGGTAAAACGGCACTTTGAACGAACTATTAATTTGTTGTAGCGTTTCATGTTTGCGTAAAAAGACGACCCCGATGGAAACCATCGCGAATGCGAATAGCGTTCCAATATTAACTAATTCAGCAATTTTGTCCAACGGAATGACCGCCGCAAAGATGCTGGCAATGATTCCAAAGATCCAGGTACTCTTCACTGGGACCTTTGTCCGGGGGCTCAACGTCCGAAATGCTTTTGGTAGTAACCCATCCCGACTAATTGCGAATAACAACCGGGTCCCACCGTAAAGCATCACAATCAGCACGGTCGTCATTCCGACAACGGCACCTAGGGAAACGATCCCCGCTGCCCAGTTTTGATGAATGACGGCTAACGCGTACGCCACTGGGTCCCCAACGTTTAACTTAGTGTAGTGGACGACCCCGACTAAAACGGCGGCCATTGCAACGTATAAAATGGAGGCAACGACTAGTGACCCAATAATCCCAATCGGCATATCGCGTTTCGGATTTTTCACTTCTTCAGAGGCCGTTGAGACGGCGTCAAACCCAATGTAAGCGTAAAAGGCCAACGACGCCCCTTTGACTAATCCGTGCACCCCGTGAGGCATGAATGGGTGGAAGTTAGCGGGCCGAATGAAGAAGATGGCTACGGCAATAAACAACACGATGACTAAGATTTTAACAATCACCATAATTGAATTGACCCGGGTCGATTCTTGCACCCCACCGACTAACAGTAACGAAATGGCTAACACAACAATAAAAGCAATAATATTAAAACCAGCGTGTGGCGCGCCAGCCGTACCAGCGGCCGCCGACCAGAATGCGGGAATTTTAATCCCAAACCCACTCAGTAGGTTCTGGAAGTATGACGACCAACTGACCGCCACCGAAGAAACCGCAAATAGGTATTCTGAAATCAAAGACCAACCTAAGATCCACGCTAAAAATTCACCAAAAACCGTATAGACGTAAGTATAAGCACTCCCCGCTAACGGAATGGTTGATGCAAATTCTGCATAACACAAGGCAGCTAACGAACAAACCGCGGCAGCAATCACAAAGGAAAGCATGGCAGCCGGACCGGCATACTTGGCCGCAATAATTCCGGGGGTGATAAAAATACCGGAGCCAACGATTGCGCCTACCCCCATCATCGTTAAACTAAACGCATTTAACGTTTTTGCGAGGCCACTTTTATTAAAACTAGCTGGATTTACCGGCTTTTTGACCAATAACCGCCGTGATTCTTTCATTTATCGCTGCCTCCTAATCAAATTCTTATTAATACAACGTTTTTAATTTTATTAATTTTCACCCAAAGTGTCAAGTAAAACTCGATTTTTTTGCCTGATTTATTCTACAAATGCCATAAATAAGCGGTTTCATCGGGATTGGTTATTTTATACAATCCAATTGATTATTCTCATCAGGTCTTCAATATTCAAACTTATCGTCCAATTAAAATTAATTATATTCTAATTTTTACAACAAAAAAGATAGGACTTAAACAACTTTTCTCGTTGCTTAAGTCCTATCTTGGTTTTATCAGTTCAATGGCTATTTAGGCTTTCTTTAGCCCGTCTGCATAACCGAACAGTTGAACACGTTCCCCTTGAACCGTTGGGACGATCTTTAAGTTCGCTACCCCATCGTAGTGGTTACCGACGCATAGCCGCCATAGGTTAACGTTTAAGTCTTCCCAAGCACCTTTATAGCCCCGTTCACCCTGATTATCACCAGTCGCAAAAACCGCTGTGACCCGGGTATAGCCGTTAGGAACCGTTCCGTTTGTAATCACTAACTGATCAACGATAGCTTGTTCGCTCTCATCAAGTTGTACACCGGGATGTAAGAAGTGTTGATCACCAGAGTTTGGTAACCGTAATTTTTCATCCGCTGTAGATAACTTATTGCCACAATTCAAACAAAAATTTGCATCTTGTAAATTTTCGTACTGACAATTAGGGCAAACCCGATAACGTTCATTTAACATCAATTTTTCCTCGCTTTACCGTCGTAATTAATTAATCTTCGTGCGTGTCACGAAGCTTTTGACCACCCGTAACTTTAACGACCTTATAGTCGTCATTACCCGTCTTTTGCATGTGTGCATCGTAACTGAATTCTTGGATATGGTTCGTATCTTCCAATTCAAACGTATAAGTCAGGTAATAAGTGATCGTAAACTTATCTTTGCCAGTTGGCACTACCGAACGGACATCACAGTCATAACTAACCCCGTAAATGTCGTCGGCACTATGATAACTCTTCGACATCCGAATCATTTCCTTGTACTGAGGATTTTCAGTGCCGTCAGTAAAGTACTCACTCAAATCCTTGTCGTTATCATCAGACGCATCGCTTTCGTCACCCGATGACGTCACGTTGCTGATGGCCGTCCAATATTCGTCCATGTACGACTTCGCATCGTCCATGCTCATCACACCATCAAATTCTAGAGTGACATTTTCATTGTCGGTCGTCACTTTGTAAGCTTTAGAGGTCACCGTTGAAGACCCACTACCGTATTTACCAGTAACTTCCATGTTACCAGACCATGGTAATTCACTAACGCTCAAGTCACCAGTTGAATCCGCAGTTCCGACCTTCTTGTCATTCACGTAAACGGCCGTCTTGGGTGATGTTTGAACCGTAAAGGAGATCGTCCGTAATGCTAAATCAACACTCTGACCCGCTTTATCAATAAAGTAGGTCCCACTGTTGGTCATCTTCGAACCGTTGACCGTCCCGTTAGAAGCAATCTTGTAGTCACCAGGAACCAACGGCCCTAATTGCTTAGAATACGTCGTGCTGTTAGACGTCGCCACTTGCCTACCGTCTAACGTAATCTTGGCACCGTCCCGGTTAGTGGTTGCCGTTGGGTAGATTGGTTTAACGTGAATGGTGTACTTGTCAAAGAGCAACCAGTGCTTGCCACTCAATTGGTACGTGAAACGTTCATCATTCGTTTGACCATTATTCAGCTGACGCTTAAAACTCGCCAACGCTGCTGGCTTGGACTTGAAGTGTTTCGTTAACGGCTTGATCTTAGCGTCACTCAACTTCAAGTTAGGATCGGTAGAACTAAAGTATCCCGCAACGCCCTTGTCACCGTTTTTGACGGCCGTTACGGCCCGGTTAAGCTGTGCGGTGCGTGAGTAGTAGTTCTTCCCAAATAAGTATCCGCCACCTAGTACAATGACAACCAGTGCGATGACGATCCAAACCCACTTTGGGGTTTCCTTACCGTTTCCATTAGTGCCAGCGGGCTTGCTTGTTGCCACGTGTTCGCTCCGACTGCGGGTCGCGTGGACCGTGTCTTCACGGGTTGGCCCAGTCGTCTGTGTATCGTTTGCCTTAGGCGCTACGCTAGCCTTTTCATTCGCCGTGGTTGCGTCAGACTTAGGCTGCTGAGCCTGAGCACTCCTTGGTTGGGCCTTGCTTGGTTGTGCACTTACTGGCGCTTTGGTTGATTGTGCGCTTGCCGGTGTCGTCGGTTGTGCTGCCGCACTATCACTAGCTTCCTGCGCCTTAAATTCTTTTAAATTATAGCCACAGTTGCCACAAAACTCATCCGTTGTTTTTACTTTCTGACCACAGTTTGGACAGAACATGGTATCGCTACCGCCACGGTCATCGGCCGCCTGATAGCGTTTGTGATTAAGTTGCATATCGTTTCCTCCAAGAATCCATTCTACCTGTGTAACAAGTACATGTTCACGCTACTCTTTCCCCCGTTTGCGTTTAGTTCAGTCTGAACAAAATACCCCTTGTACGTATGGCCATCGATGGTTTTCGAAACCTTATCCATCTTGGTCAAAGTGATTTTTTGTCCGTACACATCTTTATTCAAATTGATAACAACCTTTTTACGATCGCCGTGCCAGCTACCACCATCAACTAAGGAATCGTTTAGTGACGCAGCGAACGTTTCAGCATCGCTGTTATTATTAAGCGTCACACGACCACTATCATTAAAGCTAAGCTTCATGGCAGCCGTCTTACCATCTAGCTGATTGGTATTTAATAAATACCACGGGTTATGCCGACCAACTTCTACCTGGAAACTGCGGTAGTGGTAAATTCCACCACCGACGCCAGCAACGACTAATAAGGCGACTAACCAAACTAACCACGGCCGTTGCAAGCCGTGATACCAGTTAACTAAGCCACTCAACCGACCATGGCCCGTTTGAGGTGTGGTCGTGGCCTTTTTAACCGTCGCTTTTTGTGGCTGAGACGTTACCTTGGCTGCCTGTAAATCCGCTCCACAGTGTGGGCAAAACTTCGTATCCGCTGGAACCTTCTGACCGCAATTTGAACAAAACATTGTTAATCCCCCATTATTCATTATCTTAGAAAAGACTACCTAAACCACTGTTAGACTGTGAAAATTCAGACGAGAAGTCCAAGGCAAGGTTCTCCCATTCGACCCGCCCAAAGATGTAAAAGGCTAGTGCTAGGACAATTAAAGCTAAGACAATAACGTAAAACTTATCGAATCGTGGTGCGTGAAGCGATTGGTTAATGGATAGAATATATCCGACCTGCCAAATTAAACTGATGACAGTCACGACCATCAATGTAAAGCCCAATTGCTTAATAAACGTCAGTGATGTGCCCGAGGTAAACGTAATCGTATAGACGGACAAAATGAGGATCACGTTCAAGATCATTGCCACGTTGGTTAAATGACCAAAGCGGTTCACATAGTCAAAGAAGTTAACGCCGCCATCTTTGTTGCCTAGCGCACTGGCCCCAAAACCAATGATGACGTAGAACAAGATTCCAATAACAACTAAAATAAATAATTTAAAATCTAATCCAAAAGAAATGCTCTTCATTGGTACCGTGCTATTGGTGGCTTCGGAAGCTTGCTTGATGAAGCGGTTGATTGCCGCAACAATGGCAAAGGTCAGTAGCAACGCGCTAATCAGCATGGATACGAGGCCGAAATACTTTTGCGCTTCGACTTCTTCGTTGGGCCGTTTGATTGAATCAACAAACCACTTAAAGTAGTTTTTAGATAATGATTGCAACTGTGCAACCCGGTCCGTTGAGGCGGCCTGATTGTCAGGTTGGCCTGTGGGCTGTTCAATTGGCGCTTGACTAGTTGCTGGCTGACCGTTTTCCGTTTCAGCAGCTTGACTTAAATCATACCCACAGTGCGTACAAAAACGGGTGTCCCCATCGACCTGTTCCCCGCAGTTTGGACAAAATTTCATAATTTATAACTCCTCCTGTTAATCGTCATCTTCATCGGTGTTAGTTGTGTGTGCACGAATTTTCTGTGCGGGACTAATTTTAACGATCTGGTAGTCCTCACCATTTTTTTGAATCGTTGCCGTATAGCGAAAGACTTGTTCCCGGTCGTCCTTCGTATTTGAAAAGTGATACTTAACGTCATACGTCACCTGGCTGCGACCCTTAGTTGCGGGTACGGACAAACTGACGCTTGGATCGTAATCCACGCTCATGACATCGTCATTTTTGTAATACCCCTTTGCCATATCAATAAATTCTTGATAGTCACGGTTAGCGGTGCCGTCAACAAAGTAATCTGATAACGCTTTATTGTTATCATCAGTTGCGTCATCAATTTCTCCGCTCCGGGTGTAATTACTGATTGCCGTAAAGAGTTGCGTGATGTAATCATCCGCATCGGACTTAGACATCAAACTAGGAAAATCAACCGTAACATCGCTATCCGCATCCCCGTCACTAATTCTAGTTGGGCTGGACGTCACCATAGTCTTGCCTACCGGATACTTGCCAGTCAGTTCAAGATTGCTGGACCAGGCCGCGTCTTTAACAGCTAACGTCCCGTCATCACCAATCGTCCCCTCTGACTGTTGGTTCAAATAAACGACCGTTCCCGGTGCCCCAATCACGTTAAACGAAATCGTGCGCAAGCCTAAATCATAACTTTTGTCGTTATCCTTGAGGTAGTAAGTCGCGCTATTTTTAAGCCGGTGACCACCCACGACACCACTTGAACTAAGCGTGTAGTCCCCTGGCACTAGCGGCCCAACTTTTTGGTCGTAATCGTCACTGTCGGCGATTCCCACTTGTTTGCCGTCCATGCTAAGCTGCACGTTTTTATGATTGGTCGTTAAACTTACATGAAGTGGCTTAACTTGAATCTGATATTTATCAAATAATAACCAGGTCCGCCCCGTCTTAACGTATTGAAAGTTACCATCATTAGTGAATGACTGATTTTTCAATTGTTCTTGGAACCGCGCTAAATCCGCCTGCTTCGTCTTAAAGTGTGCCAACAACGGTTTAAGTGTCGTCGCTGATAGCTTCAATGATGAATCCGAACTGGTAAACTGTTGTGCCACCGTCTTCTGGTTACCCTTAATGGCGGTAATGGCACGGTCAAGCTGCTTATCAGGCGCAAAGTAACTACGACCATAGCCGTAAGCACCGCCCAAAGCGACTACCACGATCCCCAAAGTAATCCACTTCCACCGTGAAACCCGCCGTTTCGGTTGTGTTTGTCGACTCGTCGTGACGCTCGTTAAATCATAACCACAATGTTGACAAAACTTTTCCCCAGCGGTTACCGAATGGCCACAATTTGGACAAAACACGCCCGCCTGATGATCATCAGCAGCCGCATACGTGCGCTGTGTCTCAAACATCCCCCTAAAAACTTCCCTTCCATTTTTGAATTCCTAATACCCTTACTGGAAACCGGCTCAAACTAGCGATTGACCCAGCATTTCCTAATAATACTTTAACATAATAAAAGATTAATTTATGGAAAACTTAATACTTGAACTTAAATTTTTTTACTTTTAGTTGTTCACAATTTATCATCAAAAAAAGCAATCTAAGTATGTACTAGTCCCTGTCAAGTTGACAGGTGAAATAATATAATTTTCGAGTTCTGTCTAAGCGGCTTTGCCGCGGTATTCTACCGCGGTGAAGCCGCTTCTTTGTGTTGTCCGGTCAATGTAATTGAAG
>NZ_BTPW01000035.1:0-22769 GCF_036246185.1 Lactiplantibacillus paraxiangfangensis | reverse complement strand
CTTCAATTACATTGACCGGACAACACAAAGAAGCGGCTTCACCGCGGTAGAATACCGCGGCAAAGCCGCTTAGACAGAACTCGAAAATTATATTATTTCACCTGTCAACTTGACAGGGACTAGTACAATAGCCCAAAGCGGCGGGCTATTTGGATGTTCTTTTACTTTTGTTCTAAAGGCTGAAAGTACAGAAATAGACCACACGTCTTGATACAAAAGACCTGCAAAATCAAATACTGGTATTTTCAGATTTATTGAGTATTACCAAATAGCCGGGGCAGGTTGCTTGGTAATACTTTATGAATTCATCGAAAATGGCATCAAAAAACTCGGTCATCATTTCAAAACGTTCGCCTAGATAAATTATAGTTTTTAATAACCAGTCTAAGGGGCTGACAACTTCAATATCCGGTAATGGACGCGCACAATCATCCGATATCACAATACCTTTCTTTCTGAAGTCTCCATGTCAGTTTTAATAAGCTAGTTTTCAAAACTCGTTTTCTAGAGCGTAAATACTTTGAACACATTAATTAAAATCAGTGAAGCGACCTGCTTTTACTACCACTATAAAGTAATAGAGGTATAAGATCATCCCAGCGGATAACTCTTATGCCTCTAAGCCTAGTATCTTTAGTTTTGTTCCTGAATGATGTATTGAGGCCGGTGTTTGGTTTCTAAGTAGATTTTACCAATGTAGTTACCGATAATTCCTAGGCAAAACAGTTGAATTCCCCCTATGAATAACATAATTGTAACGACTGAAGCCCAACCACTAACACTGTTGCCAAGTAGTAGCTTTCTAGCAATAACAATAATCATACCGATAATTGAGAGAAAGGCGAACAGGCCACCGGTAAATGTGGCGATTTTTAGCGGAACATCGGAGAAATCAACGATAGCTTCAATCGAGTAGTTAAATAATTGCCAGAACGACCAGTGAGTTTCTCCGGCAGCCCGGGGGGCATTTTTGAATTTTAAGTATGTCGTTCGAAAACCAACCCAGTTGAAAATTCCTTTCGAGAAACGATTATATTCTGGCAACTCTAAGATGGCATCAACCATTTGACGGGTCATCAGACGATAATCACGTGCGTTAGGGATGATTTGGACTTTCGAGACCTTATTAATGACCGTATAAAATGATCTTGAGAGGAATGAACGGATAGCGGGTTCACTTTTGCGATCTTCGCGCATGGTACCGACACAATCGTAATCACCACTTTCAAGTAGTGAAAGCATTTGGGGTAGTAACTCAGGGGGGTCTTGAAGATCAACGTCCATGACGGCGACATAATCGCCCTTAGCATGTTGTAGTCCTGCAGCTAAGCCTGCCTCTTTTCCAAAATTACGTGAAAATGACAGGTAATGGACTAGTTTGGGATGAGCAGTATGTAGCTTGCGAAATTCTGTCAAGGTTGCATCGCTTGAGCCATCGTTAATGAAGAGATATTCATGTTGAACATCCTTGAAAGCATCCGGGTTATTAGCAAAGACTTTCTCGACGGCATCAAAAAAAATCGGTACAGTAGGTTCCTCATTATAGCAGGGAACAATTAGACTCATCATTTTCATTAATTAATAATCTCCTAGTATCCGGTTTATACTGATAGCTTACCACACTCATTTTGATTATAACGGTTATTTAAGGTACAAATGTAAAGATGTTTAGATTTTAAATTAAAGGTATAATGTTAAGCATTAAGGTAGTCACTGGAGATTAATAAATGAACTTAAAAACGCGTTTTCCTAAAACGATGAAGTGGTTAGAGATCATCATCAGACGGTTTAAGCAGGCTAATGTGACGAACAATGCAATTATTCTGGCTTACTATGCTTTGATGTCGATTGCACCCATCATTTTAATTGCTGGTAACATTGTGGCCCGTTTCAATTTGAAAACGGGCCAGATTTTGGCGTACGCTCAGGAGTTTATTCCCAGTAATATTTACCAAACATTTAAGCCCATTTTAGTTTCCTTCCTGTCGAGTGGGGGTAGCGGAAGTCTTTCAATTGGGATTGTTGTGACAATCTGGTCAGCTTCCCAGATCATTGCAGCCATTCGTCGAAGCTTGAATGAAGCCTACGGGGTAAAAAATGCGCAAGGGGCGATTGTGACCCGTTTGATGGCATTTGTTCTCACGTTGGGTTTGTTGGTTTTAATCGTCGGTTTATCGGTGTTCTTTACTTTAAGCCAAGTAATCATGGATGCAATTTTACAGATGACCCATACTTCGGAAGCCTTTATTCCGAGTTGGTGGAGTCAATTATTGGCTAATAAAAACTTGATTACGTTTGTCGGGATGTTTACGGTGGCCATGTTACTATATTATTTTGTCCCCAATGCAAAAGTTAAGTTGAGATATGTTTGGCCAGGCGCGCTAGTAACGACGATCGGGTGGATTGTCATTTCCCAAGGGTTCCGAATCTACGTTGAGCTATTTGCACGGCGAGTAACTTCGTACCAAACGATTGGAAGCTTGATCGTATTGATGTTCTGGTTAAACTTCTCTGGCATATTGCTGATGTTTGGTGGGGTAGTCAATGCGACGGTTCAAGAATGGTTTGAAAAGACCATTGAGCCGAAATCACCCCGGGTTATGCGGCGGTTGCGAAGACGAATCAAGTATTTCCGCAAGTAACGCTTATTTAGGTGAGTCAAGTGACCGGAAAAGACTGTTAATTGGCGTAAAACTGAATAATTTTATAATTAGAACCCTATGTGGTTCTTTTTTTGTGTATAATGGTCTTCGTGTGAAAAAAGGGTTGTTACTTTCTGAAAAGCTAGTTTAACGAACCTACTTAAAAATAAAACGGCGTCACGAGCGCCACAGGAGGAGAAATATTTTGATTCATCAGCTTCTGGCAGAGTTCATGGGAACCGCTTTGATGATTATTTTTGGTGTTGGTGTACATTGTAGTGAGGTTTTAAAGGGAACTAAGTACCGTGGTTCCGGTCACATCTTTGCAATTACAACTTGGGGTTTTGGGATTACTATTGCGTTATTTATCTTTGGTGACGTCTCCATTAACCCCGCCATGGTTTTGGCTCAGTGTATTTTAGGTAATATTAAATGGGCTTACTTTATTCCGTATTCAATTGCAGAAGTTTTAGGTGGGGTTGTCGGTGCCGTAATCGTTTGGATTATGTATGCTGATCATTTTGCCGCTTCCGCTGATGAAATTTCTCCAATTACGATTCGTAACATTTTCTCTACCGCACCAGCTGTTCGGAACTTACCTCGGAATTTCTTCGTCGAATTTTTTGATACGTTTATTTTTATTTCTGGCATTTTAGCTATTTCTCAAGTGAAGACGCCGGGGATTGTTCCGATTGGTGTTGGTCTGTTAGTTTGGGCAATCGGTATGGGACTTGGTGGTCCAACCGGATTCGCCATGAACCTTGCACGGGACATGGGGCCACGGATTGCACATGCTATTTTACCTATTAAGAATAAGGCTGATAGCGACTGGCAATACGGTGTGCTTGTTCCTGGGATTGCACCATTTGTTGGAGCAGCGTGCGCAGCGTTGTTTATGCGTGGATTCTTTGGAATTGGATAGCTTTTTTGCTTTAATAGAATGCTGGTAATATAAATTTTTAAATTGAATGCTGTGTATAGAGACTAATAGCCTTCTTTAAACCGCTAGTCAAGCGGAGTGGGACAACACTAGTTTCTGATAATTGAAAATGGACGTAAGCCAAATTTTGGCTTACGTCCATTTTGTGTTACTGTCACTTAAGTCGAACTTTTGGGATGATTAATACCATATTAACGATTCTGGCCTTTACGCTGGTCTTCTCAAGACTTCGAACCGAGAATTGAAAATATAAATGAGTTTTCAGATCCCTTACAAAATTGCTTATATAAATTTTGTGTTGTCCATAGATTTGAATTCGGTGAGGTCTCTAGTGATAATAGATACAAGATTGTGACAGGCTTACCATAAAGAAGGCGGATCACTACCATGACTTGAAAGACTACTTTGGAAGAACGGATTCAAGTAGTTGAATATATTACGCTACGATAAGTACTCTTGTAGTGAAGCTACAGAACGGTACCAGGTCCGTTTGGGATATTTCCTCAAGACTAAGATGATAACTATGACAAAGATGATTGCATGAAGTTTTTGAGGGTCAAACGAATCATGAATAAATTGTATATTAGATGTCAAGCTCGAATTAAACAGTTATCATCAAATCTATGTAAAAAAGCCTTATCAATTAATCCGCTAAGGTTACTTGATAAGGCTAGATGAAGTAAAAGATATTGACTTTAGAGTACTACAATAATTTAGTGTGGATAGGCATAATCGGTTTTTGTTTTCCATGAATCAGCCGTGTTACTTAAGGAAGAGTATGCTTACATTGCTAATTTTTTGACCGATCCTTAAGAAAAAGTAAGGAGTCGAAAAGCGTGGGTTGTAATATTAATAATATGCCAACGTATATCAACAATCCCTCGATGATTTGGAGAGCAAGATTTATAACGGTGATTTTCATATTTATGTTTAAGTAAAAGACAGGTATAAACATAAATAAACCTGCTAATAAGTAAATCCACATGTTTTTGAATAAAAGACTAAATGGAAGAACTCTTCTAACCTTGGAGAGCTGGTAAACAGTAACTGTTAGTTCAGAAATAACGGTAGCAACCATTGCTCCCTGAACACCAAATTTCAGTATTAGCGGGATGTTTATAATTACATTGATAATAGCGCCGAAAATAACTGAAGTAGTATATGTTTTAGTATGCTTGGTGGGTAATAAGAATTGCTGACCAATAACGTTACTAATGCCGATTAATATTATAACGGGTGCTTCAATCATCAGTAAAACGTTTACTGATGAAAATTGCTGGCCAAAAAACCAAGGTGCCAAAGCAGTAGCAATTGCTGAGATTCCAAACGTCATTGGTACAGAAATAGATAAAACAAAGTCACAAGAAGTATACAAATAATTTTTCACTTGAGTCATTTTATTTTTTGCATAAAGGTTGGCAATGTGTGGTAGCATGACAGTACCTGTTGAAGTAACAATTGCAAGGACGATTTTTATTAACTTGTCAGAATAATCATAGAATCCTGATGCAGTTACATTATCCAATTTCCATAACATTGTTTTGTTGAGTGCTAAATAGATTGTAATAGCCACCTGTGGTACAAATAGTGCGAGTGATGGCCTGAGATGCCTGAATATGCTAAGTCGCTTAAAATCTGGTTTATATACGAGGCTTGGTAGGTACGACCATAAGGTGAGGTTCCCCAGAAGCTGAGATATAGATAATATTAATATATATATTCCAACATCATCATGATTTTTTACAAATAAAAAAATGGAACATAAGGAAATTATTTTTATAAGCATGTTCCGCAATACAGTTTTTTTGAAGTCTTCTAATCCCATAAAAAACCATGAAATATCAAATGCACCTGCAATAATATAAAAGGATTGATAAAAAAAGTATATTCTGAAGCTTTTCTGAAAATATAAAAATATGCAAAATGATAAGTATGATAAAGTAATAGTTATTAATTGCAACAGTTCTATCTCCCAAAAAGTCTGAGATCTTTGGGATTTATTCTCACGTATAAAAGCTATTTCTCGGTTTCCATAGATGGTGACACCCACTGTTCCAGCCAATAAAAAATAAGTAATTACGGAGTTTGTAGTTGCATTAATTCCAACACCAGTAGGCCCTAGAACCCTGGATATATAAGGTACCGTGATTAACGGTGTTAATAGAATTAAAACATTGTATCCAACGTTGTAAAGATAATTTTTGACGAGTTTCATTCTGTGACCCCACTGAGTATAATTAAAGTAATTGTATAAAATTTGCAAGTACAATGATTGTATCATATATTCGTACTTTTGAATTTAAACTTAAAAATCAGTACTCATCAAAATGTTTGGACGGTAAATTCAAAAATGAAATGAGTGATCAAAAAGAGGCCTCATAGTCTGACTCAAAAAGATCACGAACACCTGCTACTGGGAGCAATGTTATGTAAAATCAAGCGTAATGCATAAGCACAGATATTAGCTGAACGGATTTAATAAAGAATCTGTCTGTTCTGTCATACGGGGTATGATAAACTTACTGGATTACTGTTATACGGAAATGAATATATGATCGAGTCACAGAATACGGTGGCTATCGAGAAGTAAAGAGTATTGGCGGAGATACTAATAGTTTAATTTGTAAGAGCTCCCCCTAAAGAAAATGGATAAACAACCATCTCCACAAGGTCTTAGGTGGACAAATGCAAGTGAGACTTTTTGTGATTGGGTTTGTTGAGTGTTGCAATTACAATGCGATTACGTGCATTGATAATTTTAGCTAAAAGGCACTAAAATTTTTCTGTTTTATAATGGATGATGACTTGCATAGTAAGCATTGCCCATTTTTTGGAGGAATAGGGCATCAAGTAATTGTATGTGATGTAGATTTGTTGAAGTCTAGGGTATGTTGTCAACGTTGATCCATTATATTGTTACTAAATACTATACGGTCTAAGAAAAGAGTGACACTGGCAATTGTTAATCTGAGTTTGCACTTTTTCTAAAGATTTTGTACTATGTATAGAAACTGTTGTTTTTTTTATTGCTTTTTATTGTTTTTTTTATGTTCTTTGAGGAGGATAACATGAATTTTGAAGTGAGTGGTCAATTGTTAGTGCATTTGGCAAAAAAATATATACTACGTGTGATTTTATTGAGTGTTCTGATAGGTATCGGGATGTCATACGTGAGCGTTACACTGAAAGACAATACGTATAGTTCTTCTGGTGAATTAGTTCAAAGTGATAGTAATTACGGCCTGATTTCATCGTATCAGCAATTTGTACTTTCAAAAAGATTTAAGAATTCATTAAATAATGAAGTCAAAAAGAGCACGTGGAAAAATTATTCCCATAATACGGACTATTCTGTACAGATTACATCAGGAAATAATGGTAGCACTCCCTTTTTTACTTTAAATGCTATCAGTGAAGATAAGCAGTTTTCAAAATTTTTAACAAATAAGTCAATTGAAATTCTTGTTTCTAGTATTGGAAAGTATTTATCTGGTTCAAATATAACTGTTGTGTCGAATGCAACAGATGCTAAACAACAAAGTGTAAAATCAAGAGTTATAAAGTGGTTTATTTACGGCTTTGTTGGATCTTTTATACTGAGTACTATAATCTGTGTTTTTAGATTCCTTTTTGTCGGAAAGACAACTGAAGATGATTTTATTTCTATAGTTCTTAATGCAAAAAAATTGGGTACAATTAAAATTTCAGAAGCTACGAAGTAGGAGCATATAAAACATTGAATAACGTAAAAGAAATAAAAGAAACAATTAGACGAATTAACGGTAGTTTAGCCGCAATTGAAGATAGGAAGGGTATTATAACTTTTGCAAATTTATCAGGTTCATTGGTGCAACGTACTATAGTTGCTAACCTCGCTATTATGTACGGACGAGCAAATATGAAAGTGCTGATTGTGGATACTGATTTTAAACAAAATTCGTTTTTGGAAGTGTTTCATATCAACAACTCACTAGGACTATCTGATTACTTAAATGATTCAACAATCAAAACGTCAGAAATCACTAACGAGGTATTGAATCAGAATGTGGCAGTTATTTCTTCCGGCAGTTTAGATTTGGACGATACTCACTATTTGTTGGATGATCCTAGGTTTGAATTACTAATTGGTAAGTCATCTAATAATTATGACTTGATTTTGATTAATACGGCAACTGTGAAAAAATATGACGAGTTTAAAAATGTATGTAAACGTTCAGACGGGATTATTTTAGTTACAGAGCCTAAAACTACGCATAAAAGAGCGTTGTTTAGTTTCTTTAGACAATTGATGCATGATGAAGTTAGAGTGCTTGGTTATATCAATGCAAAGAAGTTAAAAAAATGAAGAAAAAACCGTGGAAAAGAATAGTTTTTGATATTTTCTCACTGTTGTTGATAATTGTTTTTGCGGGATTACTGGCTATAAGAGTAAGAAGTATAAATACTGAGAGTGATAGTAGTGTGTCTCAAGGCAATGCAGAGCAAATAGTTCAGAATCATACGCTAGAAATGTCGTTACTTCAGAAAAGCAGTTTGAATAACAAATCTCTACTGAAGAGTAAAAAAAATTCTGAATTAATTACTAATATAGATGAACTTACTAAAAACCAATTTAAAGGTGCGTATGTTGGAATCAAGGGAGATAGGATCCTTTTTTCAGGCGGAAGTGGTTATGCAAATGCAAAAAATCAAACAATTTTTAAATTGAACAGTAGTTTTGCAGTAGGAAGCTACCAAGATTTTTTGAATAATGCAATTTTAGTTAGAATGTCTCAAAAACGTAGACTTAATTTAGATAAAGAATTAAAAAAATATTTGCCAAAGCTATCTGGAACCAACATCAAAGTTGGAAACTTTTTGAAAAACAAAGTACATTTTTACATCAAAAAGAGTGATGTTGAAAAGTTAGAGACAGATAAAAAAGTCAATATAAGAAGTTTCAGTAGTACCCCATCTTCATTGAAATACATTTCAGTAAATTCAATCATAAAAAAGATACTAATCACCAAAGTATCATCGCTAAGCTATGAAGAATCATTAAATGAATGGCTAAGTTCTAAATTGAATTTGATGGATATTCGGACATGTTCAACTGAAGAAGTTCAGGCGAATGATGTTATTGGCTATTCGCACCTTAAAGAAAATGGAAAATTAATTCAAAAAAATCCAATTGCTGAAGATCAATTGGTTAACGGCGTACCGGCAATAAGAATGTCGATGGCAGATATCATTGTCGCTAGTTATAAAATACTGGGTAATGAATATTTTGATAAAAAGTATAATAATTTGTTTCGCACGATGAATAATGCGGATAATCTTGGGTCTGTATTTACTGCTAATAGGTACAAGTTAAGTACACATAGTTCGGGACAATATCTTTACTTAAAGGCTGATTTAAACGGTTCAAAGATTGTATTATTAGCAGCTAATTATCCCAATAAAAATATAACGCTTTCAAGAGAAGCAAATGTACTTTTTGAGTTAGTAGAATGATTTTTTTGTAAAATGTAGAATGGAGCCGAAATATTTGAGTTGATTTAGGGACTGCTTTCTATGTTACATTATTTTGACGCTTGCTTCTTAGTAAATCAGAACATGTATTTTGTGATGGCAATTGTAATTCTAAAAAGTGCTGTAAGTATTAAGGAATATACCGAATAAAGACAAACAAATGATTTGCTAAAATCATTTGTGTAAATGTTACTAGGTCAAGATGTAGAAGATAATGCTCAGAATTTAAATTACGAATAATCAGCATAGTTATTAATGGGACTCAAATATAGTTATCAATGTTAAAAGTAACATTTGATTGGAATACTTTTGGACACACAAAATGACTTCTAGTAGTTGGAAAAATGTTTACTAGTAAAGCCAAATAAATATAGTAACTATTGAGAAGTAGTTATTAGAACTATTATCAGCTTTGATGAAGATGTTAAGATAATCTATTAGTGGGAGAGAATTATTGTTAGATAAAAATAAAAAGTTTAATAAGCTAATTAGCGTTATCATTCCTTTTTACAATGCAGACGGTTACTTAGAGCATTGTTTAAAGTCTTTGTTGACTCAAACGTATTCTAATTTCGAGTTAATTTGCATTGATGATGGTTCGACTGATGAAACTTGGAAAAAGCTAGTTGAATGGGAGAAAGTTGATAGACGTATCTTGATTTTTTCACAATCCAATAGTGGTCAAAGTGCTGCAAGAAACCGTGGGTTGAGTTTATCGACTGGTGCGTATGTAACTTTTGTAGATAGCGACGACTACGTAAGTCCTAAATATTTGGAACATTTGATACAGGGGATAGTAGCTGGTTCTGAAGTGTCAATGGTTAACAAACGTTTGGTGACTAACTATACGGAGTCTTTAGGTGAAAGTAATACGTATGATCAAAAAGTAAAACGAATGTCCGCAAAAGAAGGAATCATTGAAGTTTTAAGTCAACATCCGGATAATGAAGTATGGGGGAAAATGTTTGAAAAAAAACTTTTTTGTGGTTCTTTTTTCTTAGATGGGAAAATATATGAAGACTTAGTTATTACCTATGAATTACTATGCAAGGCAGAATACATCTCATATCTAAATATTCCGGACTATTTTTATGTACAAAGAAGTGACAGTACTATAAATAAGCCCTTTGATGAAAAAAAAATGGATGTAATCGAGATGGGTAATAAGATGAAATCAATTGTATTAAAACGCTTCCCAGATTTGCAAGCAAATATAATGTCAAGACTATTTGCAGCATATTCCAATGTTTGGTTTCAAATAAATTCTGATGATGTCAAAAACGAGCATTATCAAAATTTACTATGGAATCAGATATTAATATGCCGAAAATCAATGAGAATTAGGAGTATTAGGAATCGAAAAGTTTTACTAGGATTCTTTGCGAGTATGTTAGGTCCAAAAACATTTAGACGGATTTATTTAATGAGGAAAAGACTATATGAAAATTGATTTTGTTGTGTTATGGGTAGACAATAGTGATTTAAATTGGATGCGAAAAAAAGATAAATTTAGCGGAAACTATCTCAATCAAGAATTGAATGCAGAAGAAAGATATCGTGACTATGATGATTTAAAATATTGGTTTCGTGCAGTTGATCAGTATGCGGATTGGGTAAATCATGTTTTCTTGGTTACGGATGGGCAGTGCCCAGACTGGTTGGACACAGAGCAATCAAAAGTTTCTGTTGTAGATCATAAAGATTTTTTGAAAGCGGAGAATCTTCCAGTATTTAATTCAAATGCTATTGAATTAAATATTGATAATATTTCAGAATTATCGGAACACTTTGTCTTATTTAATGATGATATGTTTATAAATGATGTAGTTAGCGAGAAAGACTTTTTTTCAGGTGGATTACCACGGGACATAGGTTTATTGAACCCGATAATTCCTGAAGAAGGCGGAATCGGAAATACTATAAATAATAATATGGAACTAATAAATCGAGACTATAGTATGCGTGAATGTTTAAAAGAAAATTTGGGAAAATTCTTAAATGTAAAGTACGGGATTGATAACATCAGAACGCTCGCCTTAATGTTGTGGCATAAATTTCCTGGATTCTATAATCCACATTTGCCGGTTTCATATACAAAATCCGAGTTTAGAGACGTTAGAAAAGTAGCAGCTGATCAATTTGAAAAAACATCAGCTAATAAGTTTAGAACAAGTGATGACATTAGTCATTGGTTAATAAGGTACACAAGGCTTGCACAAGGAAATTTCGCACCAATTTCTCCTGAGATTGGTCACATATATAGTTTATCGGATACCGACAAGGTGATTAGTGATATTGTTAATTCAACACATAAATTATTATGCATAAATGATGATAATAAGACCGAAAATTTTAGTGAAGTGATATCAAAGATTAATCAGACACTAGATGTTAAATTACGCAATAAGTCAACATATGAAAAGTAGGACGCTATGAAAATTTTATATATATCAAAGTTAGATTGGTTTAGGACAAAACAAAGGCCGCAGCAATTGGTGGAACATCTATCACAAGAAGATAAGGTTGATTTTTTGTCTATTAAGCCTTGGAAAAAAAAAGATGTCAAGCTAGATACCGTTAACAATGTAAAATCTAAATTAACGAGAGGAAATCTGACAGTTTATCGAAAAAAAGTTACCCCAAAGCGTGAATCACTTATTGGTGAAAAAATAAGTGACTTAATTATGAAACGTTATATCAAAGAATTATTTGCAAAAGAAAAATATGATGTGATTATTTGTACTTTGCCACATCATGTGAAATATTTAAGTAAAACACTAAGGTGTCCGGTCGTATATGATTGTATGGACGACCAAGTCGAAATGAGTGAAAATAAAGAAAAAGCTTTAAAAGAGGAAATGGCGCTTCTGAGGGTTGCTGATCAGGTGGTAGTTTCCAGTGAATATTTAAAATCTCAATTGAGGAAAAAATATAATTACGGAATGCCAATTGAAGTTATTAATAATGGTGTTGATGTTGATAAATTTTATAATTATCACATAAAATATGGAAATCAGTATAAGAAGAGTAATATTGTCGGGTACGTCGGGTCGATAGATTATTGGATGGATTTTAATGCAATTGAGAAAGCTGCTACTAATTTTCCACAGTATAAGTTTCTGTTTTATGGGCCAATAAGTAGCATAGTGAAAAGTAAAACTAAAAGTTTACCAGAGAACGTGCAATTTTTAGGTGCTGTGAATTATGATGATGTACCTAAAGTAATAAATAGTTTTGAAGTTGCTATTATGCCGTTTGAAATTAACGATTTAATAAGAGCAGTCAATCCTGTTAAACTTTATGAGTATTTAGCGCTTGGGAAAAAAACAATCGCATCGGAGTATAGTGAGACTGCAAAGTTTGGATCACTTATAACTCGATACTCTACTTCTGAAGATTTTAAAAATAAAATTAGTGAATTGATGGAGAAAAAAGAGAGCAAAGCTGAGGAAAAGAAAAAAATCCTGTTCACTTTCGAAAATAGTTGGTCAGAAAGGGCCAAAGAATTAAGAAGAGTCTGTAAAGCCGTACTAGGAAAGAGGGCAATTTGATGAGAAAAGTTGCAGCAGTTGTGGTTACTTATAATCGGTTGATGTTACTTAAAGAATGTATTGAGTCTTTAAAGAATCAAGCTTTGGAACTTAGTCATATTATTATTGTAAATAATAATAGTTCTGATGGAACTACTAACTATTTAAAAACTCTAAAAGATGACACTCAGATAAGAGTGGTCAATTTAAAAGAAAATCTTGGTGGGGCAGGTGGATTCAATGCAGGGCTAAAATTTGGTATTGAGCACACGCATGATGACTATTTCTGGATAATGGACGATGATACTATTCCTGATGACGATGCTTTGAAATCTCTAATTAATCGAGCTGAATTTTTAAAAGACGATTTTGGTTATTTATGTAGCAATGTACGATGGATTGATGGCTCACCTTCGAACTTACCTAAGGTTGCAAGTGGATGGACACAATTACTGCAACATGATTTAATTAAAGTTACGGAAGCCACCTTTGTATCAGTATTGACGACCAGGAAGAACATTTTAAATGTTGGATATCCGATTGCAGATATTTTTATCTGGGGAGATGACACTGAATATACCCTTAGACTTAGTCGGATGAAGGTTAGTTATCTTGTTGAGGATAGTACCGTATTGCATAAATCAAAACAAAGAACAGCAGGATTGACATTAGTTTCGGATGACTCCGAACGTCTGCAGCGCTACTTTTACTTGATCCGGAATGTGATGTATATTAATCGAAAATACCATAATACGGGAATAATCCGACTTGTAGCAAGTCACGTGGTTTTAGCAAATAAAATATTATTGAGAAGTAAAAATAGAAAGTTAATGCGTATCGGAATATTAGTTAAGGGATTTGTAGCGGGCATGAGGTTTAACCCAAATATAGAGAGTGTTAAGAATGAAGACTAATAAATTCATAGGTAATGTTTGGTTGTATTTATGGTCAATCTCCATTGTCTTGAATTGCTTTTCAGTATATGTACGTGAAGTTGGTACTGTTAATTATAAGTTGTTTACGGTTTTTAATTTGATTTTTGAAGCGGGTGGGATTGTTTATGGCTTAATAAAACTTTCAGCACCTAGAATAAACTTAAAGAATATTGTGTTAGGAATTGGAATCTATGTTACTTTCCTAGCACCGTATATTTTAATTAATCTAAACAAAAAGTTTAATTTGGTTTACACTTTGCTGTATGTGCCAATAGGGTTGGCTATTTACTTATATGCTGAATCAGAAAGTGATGCGCTATTTCGATTGTTCAATACAATAAGAAATGTAGTTTTAGTCATTGCTGTTGTGTCATTGTTTTTTTGGATGCTTACTTCTGTATTCCGTATCATAACGTTACCAAGTGCAATTACAATAGAATGGGGCGGGGTGCATAGGTTTTCGGGAATAAAATACTTGTACTATGAAGTGCAGCATATAAGTATTTTTGGAAGGAATATGGCAAGAAATTCCGGATTGTTTGTTGAACCAGCAGTTTTTGGACTGATACTGAATTTTGTTTTTATGGTTGATACTTTTTTTGTGCACCCTGGACGTTTGCAAAAGGGCAATGTAATAATTGGATTGGCGATTCTATCTACCACATCAACGACAAATATTGCAATATTATTTTCAACTATCGTAGTTAATTATATTTGCAATCAAAATAGTGTGTCGTCTTTTAAAAAAATTGGAATTCCCGTTATAATAATAATTTTAGTTATTGTGGTGAAAAAACTATTAGGATCCAAGGTTGGAGGAGAGTCTTATTCACTAAGAATGGATGACTTTTTTTCTGGAATCCGAGCTTTTCAAGATCATTTAATAATTGGTAATGGATTTGGTGATTCGACTGCTATGATAAAATATATGAATAAAAAAAGAGTCTTGGAAGAAAAGACTGGTTTTAGTAATGGTCTACTCCTTGTTTTTATTCATGGGGGGGTATATTTAGGCTTAACATATATATATCCATTAATTTACATGTTAAAAAAAGGCATGATGAAAATTAATTTAAGATTTTTATCATTTCCTATAATGATTTTGATATTGCTTTCGAGTACTATGGCACAATATACAGAATTGGATATATTTATTGTTTTACTTTGTTTGTTCATTCCAAATTATGTAGCTTATAGACAGAATTGAGTAGAGGATAAAATGAAAAAATATTTAGTTGTTGGATCAGGATTGTTTGGAGCAGTTTTTGCAAATGAGGCTGCTAAAAGAGGTTATTCGGTACGAGTTATTGAAAAAAAAGATCATGTTGGAGGAAACATATATACTAAAGAGGTAGAGGGAATACAAGTACACGTATATGGTGCTCATATTTTTCATACGAAGATGAAGAATATTTGGGAATATATACAACAATTTGCAACATTCAACAACTATATTAATAGCCCCATTGCAAATTATAATGGTGAAATATATAATTTGCCATTTAATATGAATACTTTTAATAAATTATGGGGAGTAACTACACCTGAACAGGCAAAAGAAAAAATAGATAGGCAAAAACGGACCTTAAACATAAAAGGCACACCTAAAAATTTAGAAGAACAAGCTATTTCTTTAATAGGACCAGATGTTTATGAAAAACTGGTAAAGGGATACACTGAAAAGCAATGGGGCAAATCTGCAACTGATTTACCATCTTTTATTATTCGCAGATTACCTGTGAGATTTACGTATGATAATAATTATTTTAATGATCCATATCAAGGAATACCAGTCGGTGGGTATACTCAGATTATAAAACAACTTTTAAACCATGAATTAATTACTGTTCAAACGGGAGTTGACTTTTTTGATCGACGGGATGATTATTTACATTCTGGTGAAAAGATAATTTTTACAGGCATGATTGATAAGTTTTTTGATTATAAATTAGGTGAGTTGGAATATAGGAGTTTGAATTTCGAGACAGAAGTAAAAAACATTGATAATTATCAAGGAAATGCCGTTGTTAATTATACAGACAGTAAAGTTCCTTATACACGAATTATTGAACACAAACATTTTGAGTTTGGTAAAGGAAACAAAGGGAAAACAGTTATTACTCATGAATATCCGAAAGACTGGAGTCGTGGGGATGATCCATACTACCCTATTAACAATCAAAAGAACAAGGCTTTATATACCAAATATGTTGAGATGGCAAAATCTCAAGCGAAAAATGTAATATTTGGTGGTCGCCTCGGGCAATACCGATATTATAATATGGATCAAACTATCATGGCAGCACTTAAAATTGTTGAAAGTGAATTTGGCTAGGTTAATATATTAATAATATGATATAAAAACAGAAAAACAAGTGTCATAATATATGCTTTTAGAAATTGGAAGCAGTTTGTTTAAAATATGATACTAATAAAGGGACACGTGGTAAGAGATAGATTATATTGAAGTTAGTGTCGTTGAAGTAGCTTATGGGCAAGTACTGGATATCTGTTGTCGATAATCAAGTTAACTCTTGGTTTATTGACAGCATTTTTTTATCTCTTTATTGGCATTCTGGCAATTGTTGTTGGTAACTAGTTGTTATTTAGTAAACACCTAATAACTGACCGTCTTCCAGGTGCCAACTAAACAAGGTATGATTGCCTCATCAAATAAATTTGGTGAGGTTTTTATTATTATGGATAAACATGACATTGTTAAAGTTGAAATGCCACACAATTTCAAATCGTCGGCGCCTCAGGCGACGGCGACCAAAGCAGTCCAACTACGGGTTGATCAAAATAAGTCGGTTATCATCTACAATAAAGCTAGCGGATATATTGTCGAAGCCTTATTAAAGGCGGTGTTTGACCATGTTCATTGATACAGGAAAAATTCATCAGATCTATATCGTTTGCGGTAAAACAGACCTGCGTCGAGGTATTGATGGGTTAGCAGCAGTCGTTCAGCAACAATTTGGACTGGATCCTTACAAACAATCGCTATATCTATTTTGCGGTACTCGTAAAGATCGATTCAAAGCGTTGTATTGGGATGGTGACGGCTTTCTTCTTTTGTATAAAAGAATTGAGGATGGACGCCTTCAATGGCCGGTCGATCAAGATGCGGTTCGAAAATTGAATTACAAACAATTTTCACGACTGATTAATGGTTGGTCACTGGATTCAACCGTTCATAAAATAAATCCGCCTAAGCCTGCGGCTGCGTCTATGTATTCACTTTCACATGTGGTAAACTCTTAAACAACGAGTAAAGGATGTGTAGTGCGCTAATGACATCAGAACAAGAACAAATCGCAATGTTGACCAAGAAAGTACAGGAACAAGCCGAAATTATCGACTATCTGACTCAAAAACTGTTTGGAAAAAAATCGGAACAGGTTGACCCTAATCAATTGTCTCTACTGGATGAGGACGATAGTGTTTTTACGCAACCAGAGCAAACTGGGCAAGAAAACCACATCTCAAATCAAGTACAGCCAACGAAGAAAAGTCATAAGACGCGGCAAGCAAGCTTAAATCCTGATTTGCCAGTCAAAAAGACCATCGTGGATGTCGAACATAAGCAGTGTCCTCACGGACACCGCTTAGTTTCCGTGGGTTCAAAGTTTGTCCGTCAAGAGCTTCATTTTCAACCGGCCAAGCTTTACCTAGAAGACATCTACGCAAATACATATAAATGTCCCAATTGTGAGTCAATTGACGGTATTGTCACTTAATCCAAGCCACAGTACCAAAAGCATTGATTCCGCATAGTCTTGGCTCGGCATCGGTGATTACGGAGATCATCCATCAGAAATTCGAACAAGGAGTTCCATTATATCGTCAATTGAAGGACTGGCAGAGAATGGGTCTTGAATTATCAGAAACGACTATCTCTAACTGGGTCATCAAAAGTGGTCAAGCTATTGAGCCGCTCTATAGCTTAATGCGAAAAGAATTGGTCGACCGCGCTTACCTTCAAGGCGACGAGACACCGATGGAGGTTTTACATGAGCCAGGCAAGTTACCAACCGCCAAATCGTATATGTGGTTGGCCCGAACAACCTGTCATGACATAAATCCGCTAGTGATTTATGCTTACAGCCCGAATCGTGCCAGTAGCTTTGCGGCAGAGCTTTATCACGGATTCTCGGGAGTGCTTCAATGCGACGGTTACGCTGGATACAATAATTTGGAAGGCGTAACTAGATTAGGCTGTTTTGCCCACGTGCGGCGCAAGTTTTATGATGCGGCATTGGTTAAAGGAAAACTTGTGATGAGCGAGCCTCTAGCCCTACTAAATCAGATGTTTGCCCTTGAGCAACAATGGCAGCATCTCTCACCGCATATGCGACGTCGTAGACGGCGCGGCCGACTGCGAAAACTTTTGAAAAAGTTCTGGCACTGGATCGATACGGCATCGGTATTGCCAAAGGCACGTCTGGGCAAGGCGATTGTTTATGCTCAAAATAATCGCCTTGAACTGAACCGTATCCTAGATTACGGTGCGATTGATTTGAGCAATAATGCGGCCGAACGCAATATGAAGAGCTTGGTGATTGGTCGAAAAAATTGGCTCTTCAGTACTAGCCAGGCCGGTGCCAAAGCGACCGCCATTTGGATGAGCATAATTGAATCGGCCAAAGCAAATGATATCAATCCATATGATTATGTTCAGTATTTATTAGAAATGATTTCAAGACTACCAACTTTTGCGAATGAGGAACAGTTGGCGGCTTATTTGCCATGGAACTATAAAAACATGATTACTAAGCTGACACAGGTAGCCTAAATCAAAAGCAAATGTAGCGTCCTCGTTTTTTGAGGACGCCACATTTTTTTACATTTCAAGACGGTCAGTTATTGGGTGCTTACGTTATTTAGCGCTCAGCCATGTCTGCTATAACTTTTTTAAATGTGGCAGTTAAACTAGTGACATACTTATTTTTATACACGTTTTTTTGTTATAGGATGTTAGTGCTTAAAAATAGCGGTATTCAAGAATTATCTTAATTACCGACAATAGATCTTTTAGAGCATAGTTTGATTGGAAATTACATTTATTATATTTGGTTAGCTGCCATTTTTAACTTTTGAAATATATAATATATTATTGAAAATAATCTGTTTGTGCATATAATTAGACTACGATTAAAAGTGAGGGGGATTTATATGCTAAAAAAAGTGAAGATGCTGTTTATTAGCTTTTTGCTAATCTTGGGGATTTTATTATTGGATAATTTGATGATTGATACCGTAGCCTCTGCTAATACTCAAGTGAATGTTCAATCTGAAGGGATGAGGCCAGCCAATAAAAGTAACAATAAAATCATGCAACAGATTATTAATCAGCATACTAAGGGTGTAACAACTCTTTATTTTCCTAAGGGAACATATAGTTTTACCGCTGGTGCGGTTATCCTGCATTCTAATTTAATTTTGAATTTTGCTTCAGGTGCTTCATTTAATATTGATAATGGTCATTTTTTTGCTTTTGCCTATCCCAGTCCTCGAAAGGGTTACAACGGTGGTATTAATAATGTCCAGTGGAACAATGCCACGTTTACTGGTAGCAGTAGGAATGGACAGAGTTCATTCACACAGAGTATGAATCATGCTCAGAACATTTCTTTTAATAATTGTACTTTTTATAACTGTGAAAATCCCTATGGACATAATTTGGATATAGATGGTAGTCGAAATATTACAGTCCAAGGGTCAAGCTTTGTTGGGTTTAACGGTGACCGGAATAACGAGTATAAAGAAGCAATTCAAATTGATTATGCGGACCGATATGCAATGTCGTACTATGTAAAAAATGATCAGTATGATGATCTGCCAACCTATAATGTACATGTAAGTAATAACCGATTTTTACCTATTTGGGATGGACAAAAGATAAGGACATATGCACCTAATCCAATTGGCGAACATATAACTTATCAAGATGGTCGAACTGGTGTAATTAATCATATCTATTTTATAGGTAATGAGGTTGTTGATTCACGACCTCGACAGACGGATACGGTTGGGACAATAAATTTTGATGGTGTATCAGATCTGACAATTGCAAATAATCGCTTCTTGAATGTACGAGCGACAGGTCCGTCGAATTATATCAGAATATACAATCCGTTGAAGAACTATAAGATGGGATATGTCTATATAACCAGAAATGAGTTTTTAAATATTAATCCAACGCAACAGTACATTTATGTTAAATCTAATTTTCCAAGTAATGTAATTAAAAAAGTGTTTATCAGTGGAAATATAATTATTTCGGGAAATACTAATATTCCCTTTATTAATAGCGGCAAAAATCAAGTTATACAGAATGGAAATCAGTCACTTGATATTTAGTATGACTAAATGAATTTAGCCAATTACTCATAAATGCCAATTATAAGTTTTTTCTTTGAGTAGATTTTCAAAAAATTAGTACACGCAATAAGAAAATAGAGACCCTTACTTTAACGGATCTTTTTCAAACGTCTTATTAAAAGAGGTACCAGGATTGTGTCGACAATCTTGATACCTCTTTTACTGTGTTTAGAAATTGAGGTTGAAGTCGTTAACACTAATGAAATATAAATTCCAAGTATCGAACTGGCCTATTAACCCGTAATGAATAGTTATATTTAGGATGTGGGTCTTTAAAATCGAACTTAGAAAATGAATGGATCTACGCTGTTATTGACTTGAGAATATTTGGAAGGTGATAAAGTGCATGCTTTAAGTATTGATGTTAGTTGAGAAAAAAGCAGCTGTGCACTTTTTCATGAACACACGGTGGTTAAGGAGTTCCAGATTAATCACAACAAATCTGTGATTACAAATGATCTGCCAATGAGGACGGTGTTTGAGACCACTGGTATTTATTCTAGAGTTTTAACACTATTCTTTAACGATCAGATGCAGCTAAACTAGAACTGCTTGAAATTGAACAAAGAACACTAATTCATAGCCGTATGAACGAACAGATTCATTTGATGGCACATCGGTATTTAGAGGTAACTAAGAGATAGTCACGGACTATTGACCACTTGCATTCAGCACGAGATAAAACCTTTTCTGACTAAAGATACTAACCTGAGTATCTTTAGCTATGTGATAAAAAATCAAGGTAATAACCATTAGTAATTCAACTAATATAATTAAAATCATTTTATATACCGCTTTATTTTAATTTGATTGTATACTATACTATTCTAATTGAGAATTGTTAGATAATATATTATAAATTAAAATGGGTGGTTGGATGGTCATTTTGCATTTTGCCGAATATGCTTCGGGTGGGATTGCAACATATTTGAAAAATTTAATAGCTAGTCAAGTTAAACGAAAAGATGTTAAAAGAGTGTATTTATTAGTGAGTGAATATAATTCGGATGCAGCACTGTTAAATATGAAGGATAACAAGCTGACAGTATTGGAATATAAGTATAAACGTTCGGCTTTTGGTGTGTTAAAACTATTGAGGCTTAGTTCAATTATAAACAAAATCAATCCGGATGTGATCCATATCCATAGTAGCTTTGCTGGGATAGTGAGATTAAAGTATTTATTTTCTAACAGAAAAAAATCAATAGTGTACTGTTCGCATGGTTGGGCTTTTAACCGGGAAATAAGTACGTGGAAAAAGGCTGTTTATAAGTTTATTGAACTAATTCTATCAGCCGGCTGCAACCGAATAATAAATATTTCAAAATTTGAACAAAATAGTGCTAAATTTATTAGTCCAAAGAAAATGTTTACAATTTATAATTCTATTCCTCCTAGGAATAAAAGTCTGAATACAAAATCTCACAGAGGATTAGATTTAGTTTTTATTGGAAGGCTAGATAGGCAAAAGGGGATTGATTTATTGATTTCCGCAATGCATGCTGTAAATCATGATGGCTATTTAAACTTAACAGTTGTAGGAGATTCTATAGTTGATCCAATTGTAAGGAAACATAATACAAAGTCAATAAAGTTTTTAGGATGGCAGAATTCAAAACAAGTACAAAGTATTATTGAAACAGGTGATGTACTTGTTGTTCCATCTAGATGGGAAGGATTTGGATTAGTTTCACTTGAGGCTATGAGTGTTGGTAAGATGGTTGTGGCAAGTGATGCGGGAGCACTACCCGAGATTGTCTTGAATCGAAAAACTGGGTTAATATTCAAAGCTAATTCTGGTAACGCGTTAGCCAATGTACTCGAAGATTTACAGAAGATGCCAAAAGATATGATTGAGAATTTAGGTGAACAGGGAGAAAAAAGGTATTATACAAGTTTTAGCTACCCTAAAATGGTTGATGAAGTAATGGCTGTGTATTCTAAATAGGTTATTTGGTATTTCCTTGAGCAGGACGGAATCATCTAGAATATATTAGTCGTGGAAACAGCATACTCATGGCGTATATTTGTCGGCTATTTATGCATGCAACGATACATGGCCTGATGATTTTGAAAAGAATTCTCGCAGGATTTTTCTAATTCATTTTCGAATTGGTTTCCTTTTTTTGTTCTGAATTGTAAATTCAATCCGAATTCGTGTGTAAAAGTGCGACCAATTTTGGTAACCGTATGCCGTCCGTTTGATTTGTTTTATTTTTCGATTAACCCCCTCTAAAGGGCCGTTGGAGTAAGTACTTGCCATCATGTTTTTGATTAAAGATAGGTGCTTGCGATAGGTTTTGATTGTTGTTTCAAGCTGTGAACTGACTTTGTCAGTTCTACTTAAGACTTCGATGAAACGTTGATAGTCTCTGGTTCTTAACGCATCCACTAAAGCGTGCGCTGTAAAGTAAGTATGTTGAAAAATTGAATCCAGTTCTAAGCCCTTTAAGATTAACTGCTCTTGAGTAAACCAGTCTTTTAGATGCGTAAACCATTGTGGTTTACGTGTTTCTAGGTTTGAATATGATTATTAAGAATAAGCGCCAATGATGTTTGAGTATTCGATATTCTCTGGTTTCTGATGAAAAGTGATGCATCAACTGTACCCGCGTCTGATTCAAGGCTTGAAGTCCCATTTGAACTAAATGAAAATTGTCGGCGATAATCTTAGCTTTAGGAAAGACTTCGCGGATAACCGACTGATATTGGGCGTTAAAATCAATGACAATCTGCTGAACTTCATTACGCTCTTTCAGTGAATAGTGATTCAGAAAATGCTTTTTAATGTTCCGGTTAAGGCGATTCGGTAAGACTGTCACTAGCT
>NZ_BTPW01000034.1:0-24824 GCF_036246185.1 Lactiplantibacillus paraxiangfangensis | reverse complement strand
CTTCAATTACATTGACCGGACAACACAAAGAAGCGGCTTCACCGCGGTAGAATACCGCGGCAAAGCCGCTTAGACAGAACTCGAAAATTATATTATTTCACCTGTCAACTTGACAGGGACTAGTACACAAGAACATCTTCTTTTAAAAATTGCCAGGTCAGAAATTGTCGTCAAAACCGTAATGGCAGCAATCGTTATTTTCAATCTAATCGCTCCGTCGGGTAGGTTGGTGTAGCTATGAGGGATGGTCCCAGCCATGGATCGGTCTGGGACCTCGATTCAAAGCCGACAACCCACGTCTTTGAATCGCCCCGCAAGATTGGCGTAAACCCCATCCGCCAATCTTGCCGACACAGCACACCAACCTACCCGACTTCGCTAAGACCAGCTGTGCTACCGTTATTACTGTCGGATAATCAGAGGTTGTCACTGATGATATCGGTCGTGAAGGTGGCCTTTGACCGGTGATTTTCCGGTCTTAGGCCTCGGACGGTCCGGAACAGCTGTCATTCAAAGATTATTCCGGGCGAGGGTCTAGACCGCTCCTCAGGCTAGACCCGGTCCCACGACCGCATGTCATCAGTGGCAACCGGAAAAAATAGTTATAGGTTAAACAAAAAACACTTCTCAGAAATTTTTTGCATTTCTAAAAAGTGCTTTATCTTAAACTGATTTAGTTTGATTCAGATGTGGCAATGCTAGGAAAATAACGAGCCCGATTAAGAATAGAATACTTAATGAAGCCGCACCAATCGTTGATTTACCCGTCATCTGGGTCACGATTCCTACAAGAACTGGTCCCATGACGGCTGAAAACTTGCCTAAAATATTATAGAAGCCAAAGAACTCGCTCCCACTCTTTTTAGGAATTAACCGGCCAAAGTACGACCGACTCAACGCCTGAATGCCGCCTTGACTCGTTCCCACTAACACGGCGAGTACCCAGAAATCCGTGACTGACTGTAAATGTAGGGCGTAAAGGCAAATACCCAGGTAAATCAAAATGCCTAACAAAATTCCCGTTCGCGTTGAAGTCTTGTTAGCCAGCCAACCGTATAGCAACGAAAATGGAAAAGCGACTAACTGAACAACTAACAGCACCAACATTAACGTCGTGGTCGTGATACCCATGTCCATGCCAATGGAAGTGGCCATGGTAAAAATCGTATCGACCCCGTCAATGTAGAAGAAGTAAGCCACTAAGAACCAGGCCGCTGCCCGGTAATTGCGAATATGTTTCAATGTCGTCCAGACTCGTCGGAAGCTGGCGCGCACCGGATGGTCATTCGGCGCTAACGCGTACTTCTGGTGAACATTTTTCAACAATGGAATGTAGAAAATGACCCACCAAACTGCCGCGAGCACAAAGCTCCACCGTGCGACCCCGTAACTTGATAATAGCCCAAATCCACTGGTTAATTGCAAGACTAAGAATAGGATGAAGGCTAGGACGCCGCCTAAGTAACCGAAGCCGTAACCGTATGAAGATAACCGGTCCATTTGATTATCCGGGGCAACGTCCGTTAAGAAGCTGTCATAGAATAAATTTCCCCCGGAGTATCCAATAATCGATAAGATATAGATGCCGAGTAACCATTTCCACGCACTGGGCGGTGCAATGCTTAGTCCTAAAGTCATTAACATCCCGACCATCGAAAAGATATTGAGCATTCGTTTCTTCGCATGTGGATAGTCCGCCAGCGCCCCTAAGACCGGCGCCAAGATTGAAACGAGTAACGTCCCAATACTATTCGCGTAGCCCCAGTACGCCGTTGCATTAGCAGGGGTGACCCCACTGGCTTGCGCAACGGCCTTAAAATAAACCGGTAAAACGGCGGTCGTCACAATAATGCCATAACCAGAGTTGGCCCAATCATAAAAGATCCAACCCCACTGTTGCTTATTAAATTTCATTCAAGTTCCCCTTAACTAAATATGCCGTCTAAACTTTGTCCGGGCATCGGGCCGTCAAAATGCAGACCGAGTAGCCGGGCAAAGGTTGGTGCTTCGTCAACTAAGTTAGCCTTTTCAATCGTAACGCCCGCCTTAACCGCTGGCCCGTTAAAGAGTAACGTGGTTTGATAATCTGGCTTGGTTGGATCGTACCCGTGAACACCGTGGTAACGATCCGGTTGGCCTAACGTCGCCGGGTGAACGGGTTCAACGACTAATGGTCGCCGACTTTCATCAGTAAAGTAATAGCCGGCTTTAGCTTCAACCATTAACACACACGCAGGGTCCGCCCCACGTTTGGCCGCGGCTTGCCCATCGATTACGGCTTCAACACCTTCTACTGAACTGATAAGTTCCTTTAACGCGTCAAGTTCACTGAAATTGCGCGTGTAAATATACGTTGACCCATCGGCCGTCTTAGCCATGACTTGCCAATCATCTTCGAACGTTTGGTCTTGCCGGGGTGTCAACCACCCACGCTGTGCAAATAACGTGTTGAGGTGGATCATATGGTCAACGTTAATTTGATAATGGTCGCCCAAAATCACAAAGTTCGTATCGTCAAAGGTCCCCGCCGCTTTGGTTGCGTCAATAACTTGCCCAACGTGTTGATCCAACCGGTGTAACGCTTGCATCGCTTCTTTAGAGCGCACGCCATAGCGGTGCCGCATACTATCCATGTCGACTAAATGAAGCATCGTCAAATTAGGACGTTTGTTAGTCAACGTATCGACCGCACATGCCGTGATAAAGTCATCCAGCTGGGGCTGCTTGATTCCCCGACGAAGATGCCCATACTTATGGTTCATCTCTAATAGGAATAACGGTGAACTAGCTTTAATTGAGACGAGTACTTGGTTCGTCCAAATTCGGTTTGGAAAAATTTCGGCTAAATTATATGTAATCTTACTTCCCGCGGTAACGGGCCATAAAAAGGCAGCCGTCGTCATTTTCTGTTGCCGTGCCAAATCGTAAAGCGTTGGCACTTTCACATCTTTTTGGTACCAATACCAATCAGGTGAACGTCGCTTGGGTTGAATCTTGGTATTGTTCACAATTCCGTGCACGTTCGGGTACTGGCCAGTGATAATGGTCGTATGTGACGGGTAAGTCAGGGTCGGATAAATTCCCGTCACGGACTTGACCCAAGCGCCCCCCGTCATCAACTGATTTAACACAGGTAATTCCGCCTGATGTTCGCGTAAATCTCGGAATCCAAGTGCATCCAATGAAATGATGACTAAGTGCTGGTTGGTCGCCATAATAAATCGCTCCCTCTATTGATTATTCGTACCTAAAATTATACCGCAGAATTTTGCGCCACGTCATAGGTAAATTTTATTCAAAATAAATAACAGCACCGCTCGCTAAACCTGTAATCAGGTCTATCAGCGGTGCTGTCATAACTTTTGTATCTTTAAAATTGGCCGTCCAGTAGTCCTTCTTGTTGCAACCACTGCGTTGCTAAGTTGATCCACTGGCTCGCTGCCTTATTTAAATACTTGGATTTAGTCGGCTTCTCAGTCACGTGATTGGCCAGCGCTAAGCCGTGAATACCACTGCCGAAGAGATGGTACTCCACGTCAACCTCATTTTCCATCAGTGCTTGAACGTATAACATTGAGTTTCGTGCTGGCACTAATTCATCGGTCGCCGTTTGCCAAACAAACGCTGGTTTAGTCGCCTTGGAAACCAATTTTTGTGCGGACCACAACTGTTCATCCACGGTCACTAGTTTTTTATCAGCGTCATTAGTTGGAAAACCCGCATTTAAATCAATGACTGGATAACCTAAAATAACGGCGGCGTGTTCCCCAACATACTCGTTCAGGCCGTATCGTTGACACAATTCAGGATCAGTTGCGACCGCGTTATATAACGCAACGACGTGTCCCCCCGCAGAAAAGCCCGTCAAAAAGATCCGATCAGTTGCGACGTGCCGTTCCTGCGCATGGGCCGTGACCCACGCAATGGTCTGTGCAACTTGTTGTAGCGCCCACGGATACACCGACTCCCCCTCAGTGGTTTCTAACTGATAATTTAGCACGATCGTGTGCATGCCTTCCGCGTTGAACCGCGTTGCAATCGGTGTTTCTTCCCGCCCCGAATGGTAAGTAAAGCCACCTCCCGGACAAATGATCATGACTGGATAGTCCACGTTCTCTTCAAAATCTGAGATTTGATCAAGCCAGTATGCTGTCACCTGAAACGGGTGCTGTTTTGCACTTAATGTTTGGTGTTCTACTTGCATCGTTTTATCCCCCATATTTTCATCGAATTAATTACTAGCCCCATTATAAAGAAAGCGTTTAACCACTGTCAATTTTATTCGAACAAATTTGAAGATTTATTCGTTTATTTATTAAACAGGACCAATAATTTGTTATAATGTAGACAAACAACAACGCTTATGAGGGTGACAACATGGAAAAAGTAACGTTTGAAACCATCTATCAAACTTTGAAAAAACGTATCTTGGCCGGACAATACAGTATCAAGATGCGCTTACCAATTGAAGACGACTTAATTCAAGAATTTAACGGTAGTCGCTACGCGGTGCGTAAAGCCATCAAAAAACTGGCCGCAGAGGGCCTCGTTTACAGTGTTAAGGGCCGTGGGGTCGTATTACTAGAACACTCCCCGCAGACACAAAAGTTCAACCTCGACCTTGGCGACACAAACGGGGTCAAACAATTGAACAGCGGTCGGGCGCTTACGTACGAAACTGACGTGGTTAGCTTTAAGCAGGTCATGGTCGATTCAGAATTGAGCGCTAAGACGGCCTTCGAAGTCGGCATTCCCGTCTATGCGATTCAACGTTTGCGCCTCATCAACGGTACCCGGGCCGTTATTGATATCAACTACTTTAACGCCCAGTTAACACCGGGAATTACGCCTGCGATTGCGAAAAAATCGATTTATCACTACCTGAAAAAGGACCTTAAGATCAAGATTGCAGTCGTCAAACGGATGTTACGGGTCGACTCTGCCAGCGAACTTGATACCGAACATTTGGATTTAGGGCAAAATAACTGCGTTGGCAACATGATCAGCATTTCCTTTAATGACGATGGTCGCCAATTTGAATACACCGAATCGCACTTCATTCCTAATGAATTTAACTTCAACCAATTAATTCGTAACTAAACCTTACCAACCGATCAACCACCAATGACGAAACCGTTATTGGTGGTTTTTTCCGTCCTAATAAGCTTTAGACCAATTTGGAAATTAGCATTAATTCGGCTCGGAAATTAGTTGACATTACTTTTATAAATATATTCGAATAAATATTGACTATTAATGTCAATCATTTATAATGATAGTTGTAAAAGCTAATGGGGGTTAGCAATTACACCACTCAGCTGAGTGGGCAGAACGGGGTCAAAGGATTAGGCATGGTCATGGAGTAAAAACGATTCGGTGTCACTAGACCAATTAATGTCTGGTGACTTTTTTATTGCCATTTAAAGCTGTAAATTATTTTTAATCTCCTATGTTTGATATAAAAAAAGTGATTCCCACAAAATGTGGAAACCACTAAATGATACTGACTTTTTAACAATCAAATATCGCTTTAAGCATTTTGCTTACGACGTAACCCATACGCTGCTAAAACTAAACTGCTTGCTAAGGCAATCCCAGCCAAACTAAGCCATTGATTCTGACTTTCATCCGTTTGTGGTAATCCTTGTCCGTGTGCAGCTAAGACATCAACTACTTGAGTCCGTAAGCCTTCCAACTTAGCCACTAAACGATCGTTATGTTGTTCTTTAGCCTGTTGGATGGCGTAATCAATCAGGTTCAGCAACGTCTCTTCTTCAGCTGGCTGCTCGCTAACGGGTTCCTTTTGAATCTCTTCAAAGGCCGTTTCTAGTTCATCAGCCGTTTCAGCTGTGACTGCGTTGTTATCAATTTCTTTTTCAACTTCGTCTTCAATTTCATCCACGATTTCATCAGGATCAACACCCTCACTGATTTCTTCGTCGATTTCCTCTTCAAACTCTTCTTCGGGTTGTTCCGGTTCTTCAACGTCCTCGGGTTCTTCGGTTTCACCGGGTTGTTCCGGTTCTTCAACATCCCCAGGCTCCTCAGTTTCACCGGGTTGTTCTGGTTCTTCAACATCCCCAGGCTCCTCAGTTTCACCAGGTTGTTCCGGTTCTTCGATGTCCCCAGGTTCCTCAGGGTTTCCGGGTTCTTCGGGATTCTCGGGTTCCTCTGGATTCTCGGGTTCCTCTGGATTCTCAGGTTCTTCAGGGTTTTCGGGTTCTTCTGGGTTTTCGGGTTCTTCTGGATTTTCCGGTTCTTCAACGTCTAGTGGTTCTTCTGGATCGGGATCACCCTCGTTATCAACATTATCTTGTAAATCCCAACGGTGGGTTTCAGCGTTAACAACGACTTTATCCGCGATAATGTTACCATCAACGTTTTGATTAGCCACAACTTCCGCCTTAGGAGCTAAGACACTACCTTGAAATGGCCGGTCAATTGAAATAGTGCCCGTTGCCAATTGGTCACTTGCCGTCGAATCATAGAAGTTCCACAACAAATGGTTATCCCCAAAGTCTTCGGTTTCCTTGTTATCCCGAATACTACCATCATCGTAAATAACTTTGATTTGTGAATTGATATGGTAATCTTGATTACCCTCAGTATCCACGTTAATGATGACCGTATTCCCATCCTTATCTGCGGATACCCCTTGGATCGTCAATGGTGTACTCCCGTTTAAAACGTCCGCTGATAAGTTAATGATAATATGCCCATTTTCATCGGGTTCTAGATCACTGACATCGATGACTCGATTATTCATATCACTGAAGTCACTATTTGTGTAGTTAACGTGCGGCTTCTGATTACTCATGCTGCCGCTTAATTTTTCTAGCTTAGCAAATTCCTTGTCAAAGTCGATATAAACGTTACCGTTTTTATCTTGATAAACTTCTGAGGCAAGCAAGTGATCAATATCGGTCCCGTTAATCTTAGGTCGGTTGGGGTTTGAGACGTCAATATCGACATTCTGACCGAAGATAACCTTATTAACCCGGGTATCACCAGCAGAAACAAACGAGCTGTTCGCAATCTTATCAATATTTTGAATATAAGAAATATCTTTATCCAATAATTCTTCAATAATATTGGTCCCAAAGTTGACGTTTCCTGAAAGCATCCCGACAGCAATGTTCCCATTCGTATGCGCGTTTAGTTCAGCTTCCCGCGCAAAAATATGAAATTGAGAAGAAACCCCTAGAATGTTATGTAAATCTGCATAATCGTCCTCAACCTTTCCACCATCCTGGACAGCTGGATTATCAGCTTTAACTGAATCCGTCGTTTTAACAGGTTGCGGCGTGGTATCAGTTGTTTTTGGCTTGGCTGTGGCCGATGCATCTAACTTCAGATCGGTTGCCATTGGTTTTTGGTCTTGTTTATTCGCACTGTTATCACTTTGCGACGTTACATCGGCTTTATTAGGGACAACTTTTTTGATCTCACTATTTTTTTGTGATTCTTTTTGGTCATCTTGCTTACCCAAATTTGAATCAGTTTTAGGCGCTGGTGCCGTCTTTGTCTGTTTTGCACCGGTTGTTTGTGTTTGTTGTTCTGACGTCACACCAGCCTTGGTTTGTGACTGTGATGCAGAATTCGAATCCTGTGACGTCTGCCCTGACTGGCTCTCACTACTTACCGAACTAGAACTAATACTTTCAGCATTCTTGGCACCGTTATCATCCGCACGCGCCGTTAATGTCGCGCCCCCTAACGCTAGAATGATTGCACAGGCAAACGCCCAGCGACGACCAATTTTATACATCTTAAAATGTGTCTGTTTCTGTTCCATCATCAATCCCACCTAAAATTATATTTATCAACATTCCTTTAATTCATCTCTATTTTCACGCAGTTTCAATCAATCTTCAAGCTCGCTGATAATATATTTTATATTCTTTCAGTAACCATTAAAGTGCCCCAAATGTTGATACAGCAACGATTTACGCGTTTAACTATTTCAACTTATCCTTCAGTGTTATCCTGATAGTATCAGTATCCTCAACTTATTTAATTGGATATTTTCAGAAAATAAAAACCGTCCAGAAATTTAAAATTTCCAAACGGTTTTACTATAATTATGGTCGAAACGTGGCCCAAAAAGCAGTTTATTCCGCTTAACCCGGCATCAGCAACCATTCCAAGCCCAGGAATAATCACTGATGCCACGTTAATGCTCACAAACTAACCGCTTTTCGGCCCACTCTTAGTCTTCAGTTTTAGCAGCCGCTTCGGTCTTAGCAGTTGCTTGTTGCATCTTACCCAGCACACCGCGGGCAATTGGCCCTACGATCAATAACTGTAACGGTAACGCAACGATCAAGTTAAAAATCCAAGTGTGGCCGTACGTTGCAAGAACGTGTCCCCCGGCCAGTTTACCTTCCACCGTAATCCCAAATAGGGACATACAAGTTACCATGCCAAGTACCATTAAAACGGAAATCGTAATTCCGATTAAAACGGTCTTTTTACGCATGTAATCATTAATGATATATTTGAAAGCTAATCCTTTGGCAATTGGTCCTACGACCAACAGATCTAAGATGATAGCAACAACTAAACCAAGCGGGTACCCACTTAAGATTGCCATGATTAAGCCATTACTAAAGCCCTGCGCCATCGCAACGTTATACGCTGTCATAACCAGCACCATCAATCCTGCCATAATGGCTGTAAACACAACTTCTTCTTTTAAATTCCGTGGCATTTGTAAACCCTCCTAGTTTGTGTATCGAGTGTTCACTATAGCATGCCAAATTGTCCGTTCGTAAGTTACATTTTAATAACAATTGCATTAAAAAAGGCGGAGAATCACTTCCCGCCTGACAGTTCATTTAACTGATTTTGTATGCTTAATTGACTAACTATGCTTAGCCATTGCGCCGTCATACCTAGTCCGCAACGTACTGACCAACCACGGTTAACTTCTTGAGAACGCCACGACCGTGTGGTGATTTGGTATCAATGATGTCCGTCAATTCTTGACCAGCCAAATTACCATGATGCTTGCCACCCGCCCAAGCAGCAACACCCGTCACGTCATAGACAACACCGTCAACGGCAACGTAGGCCGGTTGACCAGCTTGACCATTGTATTTTGCTAATTCAGTTTGATTAAAAGTCTTACTCATTACAAATCACTCCTTCACAGTTTAGCCTTAGCTTAAACTGGACTGCCAAGTAAAAGCAAGTAATCCGCTTTCAAATTCGACTTAATCCGATGAACTTTTCCCTGATAGCAATGGCGCCTGATCAGTTTTACTTTCCAAACAAAAACTGATTCAAAAAATCACACCTAACTATTTGACCACAACTTAATCAGTCCGAACTGTCTAAACTACCGGTCTTTTTCCATACTGGGTACTCACGTTTCAGCAATACAGATCCAACCCCGTATTACTACACTAAACGGGAGTGCCCAACCATCAGCGACGCTAGTAAAACCGTTACAAACTAGCGACCTTGTGAACCAACGCTAACGGATTCGTTCGCGTTGCCCCAATGGTCTTTGACCCATTCGTCCTTAGCCACTGTAATCGTTTGCGGACTACCGGCAGTTTAAGGCTCGTCGATAGTCTGACAATTGTGGCGGTCCAATGTTTTTTGCCTGTCGATTCTCCATCAGCACCCTCACGTATTCCATTTTTTCCACTCCTTAGCAATTTATGCCCAATCCAGATTGATTAATTTATCACAACACGTTCAAATTTACTCAATGACCAGTTCAAGTCATTGAACAAACTATTTTTCAACATAGACTTTACCATATTTTTCGTAAATTAACAGCTTAATCCGCTGATATTGTTAACATTTACACTTGTTATGGTTCATTTGTAAAATCAATTAACGAACATTGCCAATATAACGCCGACCTCAAGTTTTCCCGGGTTCAACTAACACCCTTCTCTCATTAGTTCTTTAACTTAACCCGGCGTTGATAAAAAAGACGTTATATTTTTAAGTTATCCCTAACTTTTATTTAATGATTAGCAAAATGAAGCTACAATGTAACCAGTTTTTGAAGAAAGGCGGTTATATTATCATGAACAGCACTCCATTAAAGAAGCGGCAGCACAAGCTAATTGAGTATGCTAATGGCCCTTCACTGGAAGAAATCAACGGAACGATTAGCGTACCAAAGGATATTGGGTTCTGGCGAACACTCCTCGCCTACTCGGGGCCAGGTGCTTTAGTGGCAGTCGGTTATATGGATCCTGGGAACTGGTCCACTTCCATTACTGGTGGTCAAAATTTTTCGTACTTGTTAATGTCCGTGATCTTGATTTCAAGTTTGATTGCGATGTTACTCCAATACATGGCGGCTAAACTTGGTATCGTGACACAGATGGACTTGGCCCAAGCAATTCGTGCTCGCACGAGCAAATCACTTGGAATCGTCTTATGGATCTTAACCGAATTTGCCATTATGGCAACGGACATCGCGGAAGTTATCGGTGCCGCAATTGCCCTGTACCTTTTATTCAAAATTCCTTTAGTCATCGCAGTCTTCATTACGGTCTTTGACGTATTACTCCTGCTATTATTGACCAAAATTGGCTTCCGGAAGATTGAGGCCATCGTCGTCTGCCTAATTCTCGTTATCTTGTTGGTCTTTGTTTACCAAGTCGTCCTATCAAGCCCCAACTGGGGGCAAGTCTTCGCTGGACTGGTTCCTACGGGCGCAACCTTTTCCAATAGCCGGACAGTTGCTGGTATGACCCCGCTAAGTGGCGCCTTAGGCATTATTGGTGCGACCGTCATGCCCCACAACTTGTACCTCCACTCAGCCATTTCACAAACCCGAAAGACTGACCACCATGACGAAGAAGCGGTTGCTCGGACCGTTAAATTTGCCAGTCTCGATTCCAACATTCAATTGACGGCCGCCTTCTTTGTCAACGCACTACTCCTCATCACGGGAGTGGCCGTTTTCAAAACCGGTGCCGTCAAGGATCCTTCATTCTTCGGCCTGTATCAAGCCCTCTCAAACACCGCGTCCCTCAGTAACGGTGTTCTGATCAGTGTCGCTCGGTCTGGCATCTTGTCAGCGCTATTCGCCGTTGCGCTATTAGCTTCCGGACAAAACTCCACGATTACTGGGACCTTAACGGGGCAAGTCATTATGGAAGGCTTTATCCACATGCGGATGCCACTCTGGTTACGGCGGTTAGTCACCCGTTTATTATCCGTCATTCCCGTCCTAATCTGCGTGGTACTGACCAGTGGCAAGAGTGCGATTGACGAACACGTGGCGCTAAACGACTTAATGAATAATTCCCAAGTCTTTCTAGCCTTCGCCTTACCGTTTTCAATGCTACCGTTACTAATGATGACCGACAGTTCCGCCGAAATGGGACAACGGTTCAAAAATAGCTGGTGGATCAAGGGTCTCGGCTGGCTCTCGGTCATCGCATTAACCGGATTAAACATGTACGGTCTCGCCCCACAAATCGCCGGGTTCTTTGGCGATAATCCGACTAAAACACAACTGACGCTATCTAACTGGATTGCTGCCGTTTTAATCATTATTATCATTGCCCTACTCGCATGGACCATTATTGAACTACGGCGTGGTAATCAACGCTACTTGGCACGCAAAGCCCAAGATCAACCTGAACAAGCATCTAGTGAATCCTAATAAAAAGGAGCTACGATAAAAATCGTAACTCCTTTTTCATTTACAAATATTATTGTTTAGTACTTAAACCGCACCACCTAATAATGACCCCATAACAAAAGTTACAAAAGCCGTTACCAAACCAATCGTAATGTTACGCAACACAACCTTGCGAACCGAAATGGCACCGCGTTGTGCACTGATTGTCGCGTTCAACGTTAACGCGATTACCATGGCAATCAACGTGTTCGTTAAGCGCCAAGCTGGTGTTGACAAACTGATAGCTAAGAGTGGAATCAAGGCGCCCAGCATGAACGAGACAAACGACATGACCGCCGCGTGTAACGGATTCATTAAGTCGATTTCTTGAATTTTAGTTTGATAGGCTTCAGAGTTTCGGGACTCTGGTGCCGTTTGATCATTTAAACAGCTGACCTGAACGTCTTTTTGAGCGCTCACCGAAACGTATTCGCCGCCAGCCATGGAACAAGCACCCGCAAGCATTCCGGAAATTCCACTGATAAACAATGTTTGGTTGCTCATATTTGCGCCCACCGCGCCCAATACAATTCCTGAAACCGAGATAATCCCATCGTTTGCTCCTAAAATACCGGCGCGCAAGACGTTCAGTCGATCCCAAAAGTGAAAGTAGCGCGTCTGAAAACGTTTAATAATTGTTAACATTGTTATTCAATCCTTCCATATCCCCAGTATGATGTCAAAAAGGGTTGGGGCACGCGCTCCAACCCTTTTTTATAACGATCGTGCTATTGCTTATCGTGCCTAATATCATTTTATTAATTCTGTTTAAACGTTGATAATTGAGCAAATTCAAACCGGCATATAAGCAGCCGTCTTTGAAAACGTTATCATATCTTAAGCCCTATTATACACGACTAATTTACTTAACGCACTAGCTTATCCCAAATAACCACTTGATCACTGGCTAACGACTTAGGAACGTCGATAATTCGCTGATTAGAACTCCCACGAAATTGTAATTTTAAGTCCATTTTGTCCTTCAAAAAGCGACCATCGACTAGGATATCAATTAATGACAACATCTTTAATTTATCTTCAGAATCTTTTTGTAGCTCTTCCCACGTGTAGCCGGACCAAGACCAGATGTCCTTAGTGTGGCCAAATTCTTTGCGGACGCGTTCACAAATTCGAATCCCGACTTGTGTATTTAAGAACGGTTCACCGCCTAGTAGTGTCAATCCTTGAACGTAATCTTGACTTAAATCTTCGATGATTTGGTCTTCCAAGTCTTGGGTATACGGCTGCCCGTAATGGAAATTCTGGGCAGCGACGTTGTAACAACCCGGACAATGAAACGGACAGCCACTCAAATAGAGACTACACCGAACCCCTTCACCATCAACAAAATTAAACGCCTTGTAATCAGCAACATATTGTTCACTTAAGTCCTCTGCCAGCCATTCTTTGGGCATCGGATTGTTTGGTCCTTTCGTAGCGCGCGGCATTCTTAATCATCTCCGAAGACATATTTTTAGCACGGGACGCGATTTCAACGTGACGACCGTGAACCATTGGTCGCTGTTGCGGGTTACCTAAGTAACCACACGTCCGCTTAACAACATCACAATATTTAGGGTCATGGTTGCCACATTCAGGGCAAACGAACCCGCGGGCGGTTGCGGTAAACTCACCCTTAAAACCACATTTAAAGCACTGATCAATCGACGTATTGGTCCCTAAATAGCCTACGTGATCGTAAGCCCAGTCCCAAACCGCCTCTAAGGCTTTCGGGTTTTGGGTCAAATTAGGATATTCACAGTAGTGGATGAAACCACCCGAAGCGTATTTTGGAAAACGTTCTTCCAGCGTTAATTTTTCAAACGGCGTTGGGTGCTTGCGGACATCGTAGTGAAAACTATTCGTGTAATATTCCTTGTCCGTAATATCAGCGACCTTACCAAACTTGGCAATGTCGTCTCGACAGAACGTGTCCGTTAAAGATTCAGCGGGTGTGGAATACAGGCTGTAGTGATACCCACTTTCCTGAGCCCACTGTGCACACTTGTCGCGTAACGCTTTAACCACGTCTTCGGCAAATGTCAACGCGTGCTCGTCCTTTTCCCAATCCGGGCCAAAGAACGTCGTGCAAACTTCATATAAGCCGATATAGCCTAAGGAAACCGTCGCCCGCTGGTTCTTGAAGAGGTCGTCTACGTTGCCCCCGGCAGGTAGTCGTTTGCCGAACGCCCCGTACATGTAAAGCAACGGTGCGTTTTCAGGCTTAGCTTCCTTCGTCCGTTCGACGCGGTAAGCCAAGGCTTGATGACACGTCGCCATCCGTTCATCGAAGATTTCCCAGAACAAGCCCTGATCACCGTGTGCGGATAAGGCGATCCGTGGCAAATTAACGGTCACAACACCAAGGTTCATCCGACCAGAATTGACCTCATGGCCATTTTCATCTTTCCAGCCTTGCAAGAAGGAACGGCAACCCATCGGTGTCTTAAAACTACCCGTCAATTCTTTGATTTTATCGTACATCAAAAGATCGGGGTACATCCGCTTGGTAGAACATTCAATTGCCAACTCTTTAATATCGTAATTAGGATCATCGGGACTTAAATTAAGTCCCCGCTTCATGGTGAAAATCAACTTAGGGAAAATTGCCGTCCGTTGTTCTTTGCCAAGCCCCTTAATCCGAATTTTCAAGATGGCACGTTGAATTTCACGTTCAATCCAACTCGTTCCCAGACCAAAGTTAACCGTCGTAAATGGCGTTTGCCCCTGTGATGAGTAGAGCGTGTTGATTTCATATTCCAACGCCTGCATTGCGTCGTAAATGTCTTTTTTCGTTTTGGTCTTTGCATAAGCGTTCCGTTGATCTTCAGCGACCCACTTTTCAGCATCCTTCATATGCTTTTGGAAGTTGATCTCAGCATACGGTGCCAACAACTGATCCACCCGGTTAGCGGAACACCCACCGTATTGAAGGGAAGCCACGTTGGCAATAATCTGGGCCATTTGTGCCGTGGCCGTTTGAATGGAACGCGGCGAAGCGACTTCGGCATTTCCAATCTTATAGCCGTTTTTAAACATGCCGTCGAAATCAATCAAGCAACAGTTGGTTTCAGGTGTGACGGGTGAATAATCCAAATCGTGCCAGTGCAAGTCACCACGTAAATGGGCCTTAGCCACAATATCTGGTAGCATCTTTAATCCGAGCGCCCGACTAGCCGCGCCGGCTTCAAGGTCCCGCTGCGTATTAAAAACGGTACTATCCTTATTGGCATTTTCGTGGACTACGTCAGCATCCCGATTAAATAATTTCTCAATCCGGCCCTTAACGTTCGTTGCGGCCGCAAAGCTTTCCTGCTCCGCAATAAAGTAGTCCTGGTACCGCTTGGCGGCGTCCGTTAATCCGAGGTCGTTAAAGATAGCAATGAGTGCGGGACGCAACTCACGCGTTTCCACCTGATCGGATTGTTGATAATGCGCCACAATCGCTTCTTTAACCGCTGCTTGGTCCTTGGGGTCATCCAATAATTGTGCTAAAACAAAGTTGATTTTATAAGGATGAAACTTGGTTTGCGTTCCGCCCCGTTTGACTACGGGTAAAGTTCTTAATTGGTCTAAAATATCACCGGTTGACGTTGTTAACATACGTATCCCCACTTTTTAAATTTATAGTTTAAAGGTTGACCTTGATAAATGGCTTATCATTGCCGCTATGATAGCGATTATCGCTATTGGGGTCGTTTCAGCCTTTAGTTTATGTATCATTAAAAATGCCGCTACAACCAATGGTGCTAGTTGTTGTAAGTAACACTATATATAGTAGCCTATTTTAGCTAAAAAACCATCCTAGGTCAGAGGGCTTAAATTTATTTGTGCTCAACAAACGTCCTTGCCAACAACGTTTGATCATTCTAAACCAGTTTTAAAATTATCTTTTGTATCATTTTGTATATAAAATCGGAATTTTTAATCAAGTTCATTAACCATCGAGCAACGTCTGTTCCCGTCTGCTTTCAATCTTTTTTCATGGTGAAATTTAGTGGGATTCAATCGTGCTAAATTAGTCTTAAAACAATTCAATTGAAAATTACCGAACCTCAAGCATAAAAATTAATCGCATCAGTTTAACTTAACCGTCACTTTCGTTATAATAGAACTTATGTCTTAATAACGGGAATTAGGACGCTGGAGGAGATTATGTATGCAAAAAATATGGGGATTCGGAATGGCGATTGCGCTAGCCGGATTAATTGCGGGTTGCCAATCAACACCTCGTCATACGGATCGTACGGTGCAAACGACTAAGTCAACGGTCAACGTAGTCAGTCGTTATAGCGCCACCGACTTTATGGGGCGTTGGGTCAGTCCAAGACCAGCGACAAGTGTCTACTTAAATACACACCATCAATTGGTCATGTTCCGCGGCAATCAACGCACGATCCGGGAACACTTCACCATTAAACTGGTCAATAACCGCGCCACTTTAATGATTAACAATCACCATGCAATTAAATTAGATTTAGATGATGCTAATAATATGACCATGCATCAAAACAACTTAACGACGAAATTAACTAAAGATCCCAACTGGTCAGCACAACGTAGCGAGATTCCGACGAACCGAGCTGTCGCTCTAAAAGAATCTAGTCTGACCCCTGCCTTTAAACCAAGCTATTAAAGCACTACTAAAAGAGCCAACCAGAAATTTTCTGATTGGCTCTTTTAGTAGTGCTATTTTTTATGTGGCCTAAAACAAGACACTAATACCGATCCATCACCTTTTCAGTACGCCTATTATCGGAAAATCCAAAGAAGTAAACGGCCACTACGGCAATTAATAGTGTCCCGTAGTGAGAAATCAAATAACCATAGAAATTACTGCCAATCCCAACGTTAGGTGTAATAAAGGCTGGAAATCCAATCAAAGCGCCGGACAACGCGTAGTTATTGACTCGGAGTAATCCCGTCAGTAATCCACCTAACGCACTGGCAATACTGCCAACGATGAAGACCCGTTTATACTTCAAGTTAACCCCGTAAATTGCCGGTTCGGTAATCCCACAAAATGCTGAGACGGCCGCAGCCAATGATAACCGCTTTAATTTCTGATGACGCGTTTTGAGGCAAACGGCCAACGCGGCCCCACCCTGCGCCACCATCGTCACTGAAATCAGCGCATTTAAATAACTGTGACCATTAGTCGCTAAATCATTGACCACAATCGGGACTAATCCCCAGTGCAGGCCAAAAATCACCATTAACTGATATAGGCCACCAACGACAAGCCCTGACAATGCCGGGCTGAAATTATACGTCGCAAGGATAGCGTCGGCTAAACCTTGACTGGCAACGGTAATCAAGGGACCGACAATGACCAAGATTACTAGCCCTAAAATCGACGCTTCGATGATTGGCAAAAAGACGCCCCGCAAAGCGACCGGTAACAGTTTTTTTAACCCTTTTTCAACGTAAACACCTAACCAGGCCGCAACGATAATCGGAAAAACCGAAGTAGAATAAGTCATCAGGTGGACTGGCAACCCGAATACCGTAATCTGAGCTGTCGTCGCCTTGCCCGCCGCACTAATCAACGACGGGTAAACTAAGATTCCCCCGACCACTGCTAAAACAATGGGATTCGAACCTAAGCGTTTTGCCGCCGTAATCCCTAAGATAATCGGCAAAAAGTAAAATACCGCGTCGCCCACCGCGTTGAGTACCATGTACGTGCCATCGGTGGGGTTCAAAATTTTGAACCCCGTGAGTGCCGCCAAAATTCCCTTTAGAATCCCAGAACCCGCTAAGATACCAATCACCGGAATCATGGAAGCAGTCATCACGCCAATTAAGCTATTCAAACTTTGTTTAATTACCCCTAATAGCGATTTCGCCTTTTGCTTTGGTGGTTCGCTCGCAGCGTCAGTCGTTTCATCCATAAATTGCGGTCCTAGTTGGGCTATCGCGGCATCGTAGACGTCATTCACGGTGGGGCCAATCACGACTTGAAACTGGTCGGCCGCTTGTGCTACGTCGATCACCCCTGACAATTCAGTCAGTTGAACCCGCTGTACCCGTGCCTCATCTTTCAAATAAAACCGTAGCCGCGTGATACAGTGGATCACACTGGTGATGTTGTTTCGCCCACCGACCCCTTGAATAATTTGAGTCGCTAGTTGGTCATACGTTTGAGTTTGTCCACTAGCCGAACTTGGCATGGTTGATACAGCGGCTTCTGGAATCATCACCATTGCCACCGAATCGTGCGGCTGCACCAACTCCGCTTCTTCTTTTAGGAAAAGTTGGGCGTGCAGGGCGACACTATTGGTCACAACGGTGATCACGGTTGGTGCTTTATGGGCCTGCTTGATCATGGTCAAATCCATTTTGACAAGGACTTGGCCATCAACCACCTGATCCCCCACTTTGACCGTGAGCTCGTAAGGACGACCATTCAGTTCAACCGTGTCGAGGCCTAAATGTATCAACACTTCTAGCCCTGTCACGGTTTGAAGACCAATTGCGTGCTTCGTTTCAGCTACCATGGTCACTTGACCACTGACCGGTGCGTGAACTTGGCCATCCGTCGGTTCAATCGCAAATCCAACCCCCATTAGCCCCTTGGAAAAGACCGGATCATCTATTACTTTTAATGCATTTAACCGTCCCGCAACCGGCGCACACAGCGTTGTCATAACTGTTTCTGCCGCCATCTTACTCATCCTCCATTATTTTAACTTGCTATAATTTTCTCTTGATTGAACGAATACCCATAACTATCACAAAACTGACTTGACGACTTTAGTCACAGCCGGTTTGTTTTAATTTTAACGAACCTTTTGAGCTTTGAACACCATTTCACATTTAACGATAGGCCAGCTTACTAACTAAGAACTTGCGTGACGTCACATAAAACTTCTATAATGAAAGCATTATCAAGAGGAGGACTTTTTCATGATCAAACCCGTTGTCCACGACCCAGCAGCGTTACAAACACCAGCCCAGGTTGCGACCCGTGCTGATTTGCCAACTGTTACTAACTTATTAGACACGCTCTCAGCTAATAGCGCTTCCTGCGTTGGAATGGCGGCCAACATGATTGGCGTCAATAAACGCATCATTGTGGTTCAAATGGGACCACTGGCTATTCCAATGATCAATCCTCAAATCATTAACCAAACCGGGGCCTATCAGACGAGTGAAGGGTGCTTATCCCTAAGTGGCGAACGGACGACAACACGTTATCACCAGATTACGGTCAAGTTCGTCAACCAGAACTTTGCCCCTCAACAACAGACGTTTCGTGACTTCGTTGCCCAAATCATTCAACACGAAGTCGATCATTGTAACGGTATCCTAATTTAGTTTTCCACAGATTGGACGGATTTTGATGGCAACTCTTAATGACAATCAACAACCAGCTGTTGATAACTTAGCAATTCAACGGCGGCACCTCGCACACCACGCGCTCGGAACTGATATCGATTTAACTTTACTCGGTAGCGACCGTTCCGACTACTTAACGCAGGCTTGCGACCTCATCGACCAATACGAAGACCGCCTAACGGTCAACCGGTCACATTCCGAGGTCATGGCAATCAATCAAGCCGCGGGTCAACACCCGGTACAAGTCAGTGCCGCAACCTACAGCCTTGTTAAACAGGCCGTGCAACTCAGTCAGCAGCACTTTGGCTTCAACGCGTTGATTGGCCCACTTGTCAAGCTTTGGCGGATTGGTTTTTCAAATGCCCACGTTCCGAGTGACGCGGAGATTCAAGACCGCTTACGCCTCGTCGATCCCCAGCAAGTGGTGTGTCACGATGCTGATTTCAGTGTCTTTTTAAAAGTCGCTGGAATGGAACTGGATCTCGGCGGTATTGCGAAGGGCTACATCGCCGACCGCGTTCAAGATTACTGGGAAGCCTTCGGACAACGCGCCGGCATGATTAATTTAGGCGGCAACCTTTTGATGTATGGGGATTCGCCTTTGCACGCTGACGGCCAGTGGCGGGTCGGCATTCAAAACCCGCTGACACCCCGCGGAAATGCCATTGCTAGCGTTCAAATCGGCCCTTGTTCAGCCGTCACCAGCGGTATTTATGAACGGCACTTGGAATTTAACGGCAAATCCTACCATCATATTCTGGATTCTAAGACGGGGTATCCTCGTCAAAACGATCTTGAGAGTGTCACGATCTTTTCAAAAGCTTCCATTGATGGTGAGATTGAAACGACCCGGTTGTTCTTTGCCGGCGGCCCACTTCCCGACTGGGGCAAAGACCGCCCAGACTTGTATGGTGCCATCTTCGTTAACAAGCAACGCCAATTAAAAATCGTTGGCTTACCCGTTGAACGCGTCACGATATTGGACGACAATTTTTCCATTCAAAAGTAAAACAAGATTTAAAATAACTGTTTTAACACAAAGAACGCTTTGAGCTGTGCATGGCTCAAAGCGTTCTTTGTTATGATCATTCTTCAGTTTAGAGTGAAATATTTATCAGCGACGCTTACGGAACATAACTAGTCCGGCCATTAATCCGGCTAGTGCAAGTCCCCATTGTTGTATATGTGACGCAACTTGTTCATCGGTCTGTGGTAATGTATCTCGTTTCGTCCCCATCGTGGCTGGTTTTGATGTGGAACGGTGCTTCTTTGCATCCAGTTTAGTGTGCTTGATTGGCTTTGTTGATAAAGGACCCTTGCCATTCGGATTGGTTAGTTCCGAATTTGGCGTTGGTTTCAAATCTGGCTTGGGATTCGAACCTAGTTCTGAATCTGGATTGGGTTTCGGGTCCAATCCTGATTCTAGACCTGGTGCTGACTCCAGACCTGGACCTGGTTCCGGGCCTGGTTCTGGTTTTGGACCTGGTTCTGGACCTGGTTCTGGACCTGGACCCGGTTCCGGATTCGGACCTGGTTCTGGATTTGGATTTGGACCTGGTTCTGGTTTTGGACCTGGTTCTGGACCTGGTTCTGGGCCTGGACCCGGTTCCGGATTCGGACCTGGTTCTGGTTCTGGTTCTGGTTCTGGTTCTGGTTCTGGTTCTGGTTCTGGTTCTGGTTCTGGTTCTGGTTCTGGTTCCGGTTCTGGTTCTGGTTCTGGTTCTGGTTCCGGTTCTGGTTCCGGTTCTGGTTCCGGCTCTGGATTTGGTTCTGGTTCTGGTTCTGGTTCTGGTTCTGGTTCTGGTTCTGGTTCTGGTTCCGGTTCTGGTGCTGGTTCTGGTGCTACAAGATCCTGCTCATAAATAAAGGTCACCACTTGCTCACCATCGCCATACTGCCCGTCCTTATCACCTTCAACGGCCGTAAGGTGCCAACCTTCAATGTCTTCAGGTGCCACTGTATAATCGGTCCCAAACTTTCCCTCGAGCGTTTGACTAGGTCGTAAAGGCTTGTTGTCCATACCAACATAGTGCACCGTAACTTTTCCAATCTTCTTACGGTAATTGAGTACAACGTTAACATCCTGGTCGCCAAACTTTCCCGTTAATTGACCATCTGCTACGGTTAGTGCTTGACCATCCTGTTCCGCAGAAACAAAGTCATAGCCTGGCACGACCGGAACGTCAATCGTCCAATCCGATCCGGGTACTCCGGTTGGGGCCGTTACCGGTACGTCGGCAATGAGTTGTTCATCTTCATCCTTAGCTTCGACCGTCACCTTATGTTTGGTTTTTTCCAGCACAAACGTGACCGTATTTAATTGCTCGCCAACAATCCAATTAGTGTCTCCTTGAATCGTTTTAATACTGTAGCCTTTTTGCTTTAACGTAGCAAGGGCGGCGGTCACTTGCGAATTTTTCGTCAAATCCTGCGTCTGCCCAATCTGGTCAAACAAGTTTAACGCTTGTGTCAAGGCGTTGCCGTCTTCATCGACAAAATTGACTTGGGCGTTGCCAGCCTGATCATCGATTAAATAGGGAATCACAACCCGACCACCGAACGGATAACCCGTTGTCGATCCGTTAATCCCCACCGTCTTAAATTGCATCACTAACATGCCTTGTGGAGACTGGAAGTTTTGCCACTCAATTTCGTAATCGTTCAGGTTAACACCGGTCGCCGTCGCAAATTGCGTTGACGGTGTTAAGGCAACCCGGTTCCCGTTAAGATCAATGATGTAGGCCGATGTTGTATATTTGCCCGTCTTTGGATCAACGTGGATGCGAACTGGTGGCAAGTTGATTTGCTGGTTTCCCACTGGGTACCCCTCACCGTTCAGTGTCTGTGTCGCATCATGGATCACGCTAATATCACTGACCCAGTTATGTGCCACCGATAGCATTTCCAAGTGCCGCATTCCCGCGATGGGCGTCAGGTCACTGACCGACGTGTCTTGGATGATTAGCTCAGTCAAATCCATGCCTTGTAGCGCACTAATATCTTTCAGCTTACTCCGTCCTTGATTATACGGATAACCGTGGTCGCCCAAAGCATTCAGGGAAATCATGACCGTAAACCGCTTGAGATTTTTAGCGTATTCAAGCCCTTTTAGGCTCTCCAAATTTAGTGATGCATCCAAATACGCCTTATCTTCTCTTTGGTAATTAATGTCTGTCGACCAGTTATCATCCAAGTCCGCTAACATTTGTTTGGTAATCTGACTAACATCCGTGATCTCTAAATGCTGATTATGTTGCAAGTTATACAAGACGATGTATTGCAGATTTTTGTCTGGCATCCATACGTTAATATCTTCAGGTGCTTCCGTGGTGCGAGCAAGGGGCACGGGTGCAGTTGTCGCGGGAGCCGGGGCTTTAGCCTGTTCGTCCGTCAAACTGTTTACGTCAGTTTCTGAGTGTTCTAAAACTGCTGCTGAGTCCGGTACCCCCTCATTATCTGATTCATTTGCAATCACTTGCGCTTCAGAATCCGTCTGTTCAGTGACGTTCGGTGTCTCTGCTTGTGACTCAACAACCGTCTCGTTGGACGCCGGTGCCGACTGGTCAGAAACTGGTGCCACGTCATTTTCTGTTAGATTAGTATCGGAATCGGTTTCATTCGTCCCCATACGGGTTGATTGGGTTTGATTGCGCGATGTTGTGAGTGTAACGGTCTTGTCAAAACTGCTTTCATCAGTTTTAGCGCTTACAGTATCCTGCGTTTCGGACGTAGGTTCAGCTGTGGCTGCCTGAGCCTCCAATTGATTGTAAACACCAACCATCAGAATTGTCGCTCCTGCAGTTAGCCACCTTTTACCACTTTTGTACATTTTGTAATGAACCTTTTCAGAATTCATATCAGGGATAAACTCCTTTCCGTGTTGCTTATTTTTTATCGCACATCGGAGTATACGGGAAGCTTCCTAATTCGTAAAGTACTCAAATCAAGCAAAAAGCCACTCAAGCTGATTTTTCGGGCTCTAGAATATTGGGTGTTGATGGATTTCCATCAACACCCAGTTTTTGTGTAAAATAAAAGGACACCCCCCAAATGCACCACCCGTACCGACCAAAGTAAAAGTAAAGGCAAGTGAGAAAAGATGTCCCAAAACCATTTTATCGAAGAAACCCTTCAAATTAAAGACCCAAATATTATTTGTACTAGTATTGATAGCAGCAATCCAAGCAAACAGGTTGTTCACGCTAAACTGACCTATTCTTTAGAGAACTGCCCACTTTGTGGCCAGCCCGAAGTAGTGCGCTTTGGGACTAATCTAATTAATGTCAGAATGCCCCCAGTCAAAGAACGACCAATTATCCTGAAATTACTTAAACAACGTTATCGGTGTAAATCCTGTAAGCATACTTTTAGCGCACAAACATCATTAGTTAAACCACATTGTCAGATATCAGAAGATACGAAGCAAATGATCATCTTAAGACTCATTAAAGACCGTAGCGTTACTGATATTGCGGATGAATTGAATGTCTCACCAGTCGCAGTTAATCGTGTCATTGATTCTTTGTCCACCCAAACCAAGATTGCTTTAAACACATTACCCAAGACATTGTGCTTTGATGAATTCCGCTCTACAGGCCATCAAATGAGCTTCATCGCCATTGATGGTGACTCTCATCAGCTAGTGACAGTCTTGCCGGATCGCCTTAACCGAAACATTAAGAAGCATTTTCTGAATCACTATTCACTGAAGGAACGTAATGAAGTTCAGCAGATTGTCATTGATTTTAACGCCCAATATCAGTCGGTTATACGCGAAGTCTTTCCTAAAGCTAAGATTATCGCCGACAATTTTCATTTAGTTCAAATGGGACTTCAGGCCTTGAATCAGACGCGGGTACAGTTGATGCATCACTTTTCATCAGACACCAAAGAATATCGGATACTCAAACATCATTGGCGCTTATTCTTAAAATCGTATTCAAACCTAGAAACACGTAAACCACAATGGTTTACGCATCTAAAAGACTGGTTTACCCAAGAACAGTTAATCTTAAAAGGCCTAGAACTTGATCCAACTTTTCAGCATACTTACTTTACAGCGCACGCTTTAGTGGATGCGTTAAGAACCAGAGATTACCAACGTTTCATTGAAGCTTTAAGTAGAACTGACAAAGTCAGTTCACAGCTTGAAACAACCATGAAAACCTATCGTAAACATCTGTCTCTAATCAAAAACATGATGGCAAGTACCTACTCCAATGGCCCTTTAGAGGGCGTTAATCGCAAAATAAAGCAAATCAAACGGACGGCATACGGTTACAAAAATTGGTCGCGCTTTTACACACGAATTCGGATTGAATTTACAATTCAGAACAAAAAAAGAAAACCAATTCGAAAATGAAGGCTCTAGAATATTGGGTGTTGATGGATTTCCATCAACACCCAGTTTTTGTGTAAAATAAAAGGACACCCCCCAAATGCACCACCCGTACCGACCAAAGTAAAAGTAAAGGCAAGTGAGAAAAGATGTCCCAAAATCATTTTATCGAAGATACTCTTCAAATTAAAGACCCAAATATTATTTGTACTGATATTGATAGTAGTAATCCAAGCAAACAGGTCGTTCACGCTAAACTGACCTATCCTTTAAAGAACTGCCCACTTTGTGGCCAGCCCGACGTAGTGCGTTTTGGGACTAATCTAATTAATGTCAGAATGCCTCCAGTCAAAGAACGACCAATTATTTTAAAATTGCGTAAGCAACGTTATCGTTGTAAATCCTGTAAGCATACTTTTAGCGCACAAACATCATTAGTTAAACCGCATTGCCAGATATCAGAAGATACGAAGCAAATGATTATCT